>CALRLV020000147.1:0-7223 GCA_943368895.1 Ferrovibrio terrae | reverse complement strand
CGGTGCGAAAGGCCTGCCACACTGCGATAGATGGGCTCAAATACCACGCCCAAATCAGGATCATCCAGATTGAGAATGCGCGAGGGATGGATCATCTGCCGCTCACCATAACGCTCGCTCACTTCACCAGAAACGACGCGTATCGCGCCTTCGGGCAAGCGCTCAGATAGATAGCGCGCATTGGGCTTGAAGAAGAGGAGCGATAGAAAACCCGTATCGTCGGACACTTGGACCTTATAAGGTCTGCCCATGCCACCGGGCTGATGGCGCTCCACCATGACCTCCAAGGTACAGAGGCGGCCAAGCTCTGCTTCATGAATTTTCGGGCGATAGCGTCGGTCGACCAATCCAGTCGGCAAATGAAAGGCCAGATCGCGCACCATCTCGCCGCCGGCCGCTTTCGCCGCCAAAGGCGCAATCTTCGGCCCCACCCCGGGCAGGGTCGTCAAAGGTGCAAACAGGGCAAACAGGCTTTCAGGACGCATGATGCCCTATGTTTAACCGAGCTTGGGCGGCCGCGTCACGCGCCACTTTTAGCTTTCATCACCCGGATCAGGCCTTCTTGTGCGACACTTGCCACCAAGCGACCATCGCGGGTGAAGATTTTACCGCGGTTCATACCGCGCCCGCGCCCTGCCCAAGGGCTGTCGGTGCAATAGAGCAGCCATTCGTCGGCGCGGAAATCATCGTGAATCCAAACGGCGTGATCAAGGCTCGCCGTCATCAACTCACCCCGCATCCAGCTTAGGCCATGCGGCCGCGCACAGGTGCCTAGAAGCTGCATATCAGTCGCATAGGCCAGCACCGCGCGATGAATTTGGGGATCATCACCCATCGGGGCCACCGCGCGGAACCATGAATTCTGCATCGGTGGCAGTTTGTCGGCCTTCAGCCAAGCCGCCGCGTCGAGCGAGCGGAACTCAATCGGGCGCGGCGTCATGAAGAAGGGGCGGAATTTCTCGGGCACCAGATCAATCGACTTCTGCCGCCATTCCATCTCCGATGGCAGCGAATCTGGGTCTGGCATATCCGGCATCTTATCTTGATGGCTGAGACCGGGTTCCAGCTTGTGGAAGGAGGCTGCCATATTCAAAATCGGCACGCCCTGCTGCTGGGCAATCACGCGTCGAGTGGAGAAACTGCCACCATCATAGTCGCGCACGACGCGGTAGACGACGGGGAAATCCTCATTCCCTGGCCGCATGAAATAGGCGTGCAAGGAGTGTGGCAAGCGGTCAGTATCGGTGGACTTGCACGCCGCCATCAAAGCTTGGGCAATAACTTGCCCGCCAAACACCCGACCCCGGCCGCCGTCTTTGCGCGCGCCGCGATAAAGGTCGGTGTCGAGCGTCTCAACATCCAACAAAGTGGTTAGGCCATGGATTAACTGTTCGGGGGAGGAATGTTGCTCAGTCATGCTGCTCAGTTAGGACAATTGCGTCCGCGGGGGAAGTTCGCAGGTGCAGGAAAAGAAGGTCGGGCGCGGTAGGGTGCAGTCCATGGGACTAAACCATACTAACTGCGGTGACGGTTCTGCGTTTATCACGTAGAAGGCCTTTGCCTCAGGCGGTGCCTTGGCAAAGGCCTTATTCGAGCGTGGGCGCGCGAGCTGGGGCGTCCAGGCAAGCGGCGTGCGGCCTGAAGCCGTTCCAAGTTATCTTCTTTAAAGCTGAGACTTTTTATCGTTTCCCTTGACCTACCCGCCTTCCAACGATGGAATAGGCGCATTCAAAAAGCGATCCAGAGCCCTCCCCGTGCCCAAGCCCTCCACTGCCTTTCAAGCGATGAAACGCGCCCTGTTGGAACAACTATCCGCTATTCCCTCCGGCAAAGTTGTAGCCTTGGATCAGATGGCAATCGCGATGAATATACCTGCGCGCCATGTGGCCTATTTGATTGCCCAATTGAACGAGGCAGAGCGGGACTTGGTGCCATGGCATCGGCTGGTGCCCTCTGGCAGAAAGTTTCCGGCCGCGGCCAAACGGTCGCCCCGG
Organism: Ferrovibrio terrae; assembly: GCA_943368895.1. Taxonomy (GTDB): domain Bacteria; phylum Pseudomonadota; class Alphaproteobacteria; order Caulobacterales; family Aquidulcibacteraceae; genus Aquidulcibacter. The sequence goes on along the minus strand of CALRLV020000147.1, from coordinate 5,229 downwards.
CAAATTGAGCAGATCAGGCTGTTAGCCCAAGAAGGCGTCAGCGACCTTACAGCCCATGTGATCGCGCCACCCTTTGACTATTCTTCAGTCTTTTGGGCCGATGAGGGTTTGCAGCCGCAGTGCGCGCCAGCCTTCGAGCTTCTCGACAATGCGTGCCTCGGCGCCATTCTCGGTCGGCTGATAGAGGTCTTGCGGTCCCATCCGGTCTGGGAAGCCAGATAGGCCTGAAATACCGCCCGGTGCATCGGGATCATAAACATAGCCTGCGCCATAGCCCTGTTCCTTCATCAGCGAGGTAGGGGCATTGAGAAAGCGTGCGGGTGGAGGTTCAGAGCCTGTTTGGGCGGCCAAGGCTTGCGCCTTTTTAAAGGCGACATAGGCGGCATTGGATTTGGGCGCGCATGCCAAATGCAAGGTGGCTTGGGCAAGCGCCAGTTCCCCCTCCGGCGCGCCTAAAAATTCAAACGCGTCGCGGGCGGCAATGGTGACGCGCAGGGCGGTAGGGTCAGCTAGGCCAATATCCTCACTGGCCATGCGTACCAAGCGGCGAGCAATAAACATGGGGTTTTCGCCGCCATGTAACATACGCGCCAGCCAATAAAGCGCAGCATCGGGGTCGCTGGCGCGGACGGACTTATGCAAAGCCGAGATCAGATTATAATGCTCGTCCTTATTCTTGTCATAAGCGGGCGCGCGGCGTTGCAAGAATTGGCTGAGGCCCGCGCGGTCAAATGGCTGGTCAAAGGCTGCTTGAAATACTTCTTCCAACAGGGTGAGGAAATGGCGACCATCGCCATCGGCAAAGTCCATCAGCGTCTGACGGGCTTGTGAGTCCAAAGGGGCCGGGCGGCCATAATGGGCTTCAGCACGGGTTAGCAGGGTCTCTAGCCCCGCGTCCTCAAGGCGCTTCAGAACAAAGACCCGCGCACGCGACAAAAGCGCACCATTGATCTCAAAGCTGGGGTTCTCGGTCGTCGCCCCCACCAAAGTGACGGTGCCCGCCTCAACATAAGGCAGAAAGCCATCTTGTTGGGCGCGGTTAAAGCGGTGGATCTCATCGACGAACAACAGGGTTCCGCGCCCCGTCTGGCGCAAATGTGTTGCCGCCTCAAACGCTTTGCGCAAATCGGCAACGCCGGAAAACACCGCCGAAATGGACGTGAAAGCAAGGTCAGATGCATCCGCAAGCAAGCGCGCAAGACTGGTCTTGCCTACCCCCGGCGGGCCCCACAAAATCATGCTCGACAGCCGCTTTTGCGCCACCATGCGGCCAATGGCCCCGTCAGGCGCTAGGAGATGATCTTGGCCGACAATGTCGGCGAGGCTTGTCGGGCGCAGCACATCAGCCAAGGGCCGATTTAGATCAGCTTCCAGTCCTGAGGCTGCAAACAAATCGCTCACAAGAACAGAACCACCGTGATTTGCCTGTCACCGCGCTGGATGGTGACCTTGCCCTGCTGGCCACCCACGAGACTGCCTGCAAGGTCTTGCGAGGTTTGGATGGGCTCATCATTGACTTGCAGGATGATATCCCCCGGGCGAAGGCCAGCGCGTGCCCCTTCCCGCGCCCCATCGACGGCGGTGACAATCGCGCCGCGCGTGAAGGGGTCTATCCCCTGTTCTTCTGCCAAAGCCGGATTGATCGTGGCGACACTGACGCCATCAAAGCTATGACGGCCGGATAAAACGCGCGGGGTTTGGGTCTCACCGGGAGGGGCTGAGAGCTTGCCACGACTGGTGCGGACTTGGCCTTGGCGCTGGAATGTAAACTCCACCGCTTCGCCGGGCTTGCGGGTCGCGGCTTGATATTTTAGCCCCGAATCGTCGGCCACCGGCGTGCCAGCAAAGGCTGTGATCACATCACCACGGCGCAAGCCCGCTTCTGCCCCAGCAGAGCCTGGATAGACGTCTGTCACCAGAATACCACCCGGACGGCTGAGGCCCAGCGAGCGGGCGACTTCTGCGTCGACATTCTGGCCTTTGATTCCCGTCCAAGCGCGAATAACTTTGCCGTCCGTAACGGCACCATCAACCACGCGCTTGACCATCTCGGCCGGAATAGCAAAGCCGACACCAGCCGACGTGCCAGAGCGGGAAAAGATCGCGGTATTCACGCCGACCAGATCGCCATTCATATCCACCAGCGCCCCGCCGGAATTGCCCGGATTGATCGAGGCGTCGGTCTGGATGAAAAAGCTATAATCGGTAATGCCCACATCGGTGCGGGCAAGGGCAGAGATGATCCCGCCCGTCACGGTCTGGCCAACGCCAAACGGGTTGCCAATGGCCAATACCTGATCACCAACTTGAGCGTTTGAGGTGTCGGCAAAGCGAAGCGCAGTTAGTCGTTCGCCCTTGGTATCAATGCGCAGCACGGCAAGGTCTGTGCGGGGGTCGGTTAGAACGATTTTGGCGGGAAACTCCCGTCGATCGCCCAGCACAACAACCAATTCGGTCGCCCCTTCGACCACGTGATTATTGGTGACGATAATCCCATCATCGCGCACCACAACGCCGGAGCCTTGGCTTTGGCTGGCGCGGTCTGGCATGCGGAAAGCGCCGCCAAAGAAATCCACTGCCACCCGCCCGCGCTGGATCGAACGCGCATAGACATTGACCACGGCGGAGGATGAACGGCGCACGATAGGCGCATAAGAGGAAATCGCATCTGCCTTTGTGGTGGGCACCACGCGGGGTTGAGCGGGTGCGCTGACCCCTGCTTGGGCGGCGGCGGGAGCTGGTTTCTGGCCGGTGGCGACTTGAGCGATTAAGGGCACACCGGTTACGAGCCCTGCGCCCAAGGCAGAAGCGGCGATCAATTTTAACATGCCGACCCGGCCTCCATTGGATGTCTGTTTGTTCATGGCTTGTATGAAGGCACCCTTCCTATGAACCGCAAGTGGCTCAATTGTGACAAATCAGTCAGACAAGGCAAGGTCCACGCAGATGTTACAGTGGCATATCGCGCCAGAGGCCGGGGGCAAGATCGCCCAAAGCCCAATCGCCAATCTGCATGCGCACAAGACGCAGTGTGGGATGACCAATCGCTGCCGTCATACGGCGCACCTGCCGATTGCGCCCTTCGCAGATGGTCAGGCTGATCCAGCAATCAGGAATGCTCTTGCGCACGCGGATTGGTGGATTGCGCGGCCATAGGCCCGGATCATCAAGGCGGGCAACTTCAGCAGGCCGCGTCATGCCATCATTCAGCATCACCCCTTTGGCGAGGCCTTTGAGAGCCTCGTCTGTGGGTATGCCTTCAACCTGAACATAATAGGTCTTGGGTAGTTTGAATTGGGGGTCAGCTATCCTTGCCTGCAGCTTGCCATCATCGGTCAACAGCAACAGGCCCTCGCTATCCCGGTCGAGGCGGCCAGCGGGATAGACTCGCGGCACCTCCACAAAATCCGCCAAAGTCTGCCGCCCCTCCCCGCCCGAAAACTGGCAGAGGACGTCATAGGGTTTGTTGAACAGGATCAGGCGGGGCATGGAGGGCGTTATAGGGTGGGTTTGCGGGATGGGCAAAGGATTGGGCAGTTTCTGCGGTAGGCAAGCGCAATTTGGCTATTTGACTAGGCCGCGCCTTTGGTATCTGGCGCTGCTAGATTTAAGGTGGCAGGATACTCCCATTAATTTGTAAGGATGTTGTTTGATGGTTTTGACCGGACCGGACGGAAGCATGAATGAGAGTGACAAGCCACTCGCGTTTAGGGAGTCAAATAGCGAGCTATGGCTATCTGGCCCAGATAGCGTTCTGTTGTATGTAGAGGAATCCGATACCCCGGAAAAACTCGATGTGATGAATTACAAGCATTTTGGTCGCCCCTTTATGCGCGAAGGGCTTCCAAAACTGGAATGGGAGGCCAGAACCGAAGCGAAATCAATATCCGACATTGCCGAGTGCCATTGTTTTAATAGCGGCCTTTTGATCTCTTCCAGAATCCGAGCGCTCATTGAGGCTTTTGATCGCACAAACCTCGAGTTCATACCGCTAAAGATCCGACAAAGTGACAGTGCAAAGATACTGGCTAATGACTGGTGGTATTGCAATATTTACAATTGGAAGGATGCTTATGATTTCGAGAAGTCTGAGTATCAGTCAGAAGATATCATTGCCCTGGATGAGGGTTACATGGGAGATCTGCTGCTAGTCAAACAGTTCGGTTCGAAAATTATTAAAAAGATCAGTAAGCTTGCAGTAATGCCACAGGCACTTGAAGGCGGTTTGTTTCTGGCACGTGCACCGATGCCAAAGATTTGCCGCCGTGTTTTTGTTGGCCATGAATTAGGTCGTGCAATTGTCGCTAAAGTAAACGAGCATGCACCAATGCAGGCACGGATCGGCTTAGAGGTCTTTGATCCAACCGTTGAGTTAAACTTGATTCCGTTCCCCAGCATGGACAAAAACAAACCTACGCAATCGTCCGATTCACCATTTAAGAATCTTCTGTCTGGTTTATTCAGGCCCAATTGACCTACTTTGACCTCCAAATCCTCGGCACCACCCCAAAAACAAAAAAGCCGCCCCATACAGGGCGGCCTTTTAATTCAGCAACAGAGCTAAAGCTTATTCGTCGCCAGCAACTGGGCCGGAGTCTTTGCCCTTGGCGCTGACGTCGCGGTCGACAAATTCGATCACAGCGACGGCGGCATTGTCACCATGGCGGAAGCCCGCTTTCATGATGCGCAGATAGCCACCGGCGCGACCGGCATAGCGTGGGCCGATGACGTCAAACAGCTTCTTGGTTTGGGTCTCGTCGCGCATGCGCGAAGCAACCAAACGACGCGAAGCCAAGTCGCCCTTTTTCGCCAAAGTGATCAAACGCTCCAATACGGGGCGCAATTCCTTTGCCTTAGGCAAGGTGGTCACGATTTGCTCGTGCTTCACCAAGCTGGCAGCCATGTTGGCGAACATGGCAGTGCGGTGTTCATGTGTCCGGTTCAGTTTCCGGTGTCCGTGACCGTGGCGCATTTCTATTTCTCCATCTGGCGACGTCTCGCGACGTTGCGTCTTGATTACATTTGGTCTTCGAACTTCTTAGCGAGTTCGTCGATGTTTTCAGGTGGCCAGTTTGGCGCTTCCATGCCCAAGTGGAGACCCATTTGTGCGAGGACTTCCTTGATCTCGTTCAAGGACTTGCGGCCGAAGTTTGGCGTGCGCAACATTTCTGCTTCGGTTTTCTGGATCAGATCGCCGATATAGATGATGTTGTCGTTCTTCAAGCAGTT
>CALRLV020000146.1:0-7299 GCA_943368895.1 Ferrovibrio terrae | reverse complement strand
GTTGACGCCCAGGATCAAAGCAGGCGTGGCTTGGTATGGCCGCCTAACCCCGCGCGATGGCTCAACCGACCAACGCAAATGGCCCATGGATGTGGCGGGTGAACTCAAAAGCCCCGTGCTAGGCCTTTATGCCGAAAATGATGGCGGGATCCCATTGGCTAGCGTTGAAGCGATGAAGGCTGCTTTGGAAAAGGCAGGCAATCAGAAGAGCCGCTTTATCGTCTACCCCGGCACTCAACATGGCTTCCACGCGGATTATCGGCCGCAATATCAAGAAACTGCCGCCAAACAAGGCTGGGATGAATTGCTGGCTTGGTTTGCCGCTAATGGCGTGAAGCCCTAGGTCCAGACCTGCGTCGACCATGGGCCCATATGGGTTGGACTGACGTCGCCAGACGAGAGACTACAGGTGCGTTCCCCTAAAAGGGCAGTGATGGTCTCTGGAAGTGCGCAAGTTTGGCCGCCCAAATTCACACAAACCAAGCCGACACGACCGCGCCGATAGACAAACAAACTCTCATGGTCTGGAAGCAGGTCCACATAGGCCCCAAAGACCCAAGTCTCAGGGTCCTGTGTCCGAAGGTCTAAAAGCGCACGATAAAAGGCCCAGACAGAGTGATCGTCTGCCTGCTGGCTCGCCAAGTCTACCCCACCGCGATTGGGGGTTGGTTTCAGCCAAGGTGTTCCCGTGCCAAACCCACCTTCGGGCGTCCAAGGATAAGGTGTGCGGGCATGGTCGCGGGTCATGGCGACCGCTTTGGCTAGGGCTTCCACTTCGCTCTGCCCCTTTGAGCGGGCAAGGCGGTAAGTCGTTTTAGCCCAAACATCATCTAATTCGCTGACATTTGTGATCGTGGTATCGCCCAAGCCTAATTCATCCCCTTGATAGATAAAGGGTGTGGCGCGCTGTAGCACATAAGTTGCTGCGAGGGCCTTTGCGACCAGAACGGGGTTGGCTTGTGCGTCGCCAAACCGCGCGATCAAACGGCGAAGGTCATGATTGCCCACAACACACGAATTCCAGCCGTTTGGACCAATGCCCTTATCCCACCGGTCGAAAACACTCTTGAACCAAATCCGGTCCCAATCCTTGCCCTGCCGTGAACCTGTGTGATCCACAAAATCAAAGTGATAGATCATATGCAACATCGGATCAGCTGGGTTCACGATGGCTGCAGCCCGCTCTGGGTTGAGGCCGGGTCCTTCCCCAATCGCCACGCAATCATAGAGGTCAAACACCTCACGTCGCATCTCACGCAACCATTCATGCAAGCGCGGCCCGCCCGCCAGCATATCGTAAAGCGGCATTGGTCTGGGGTCTGGCGCGTCGGGTAGGCCTAGAGGTTTTGAAATGACCGTCACGACGTCGAGGCGGAAGCCGCTAACGCCCTTGTCCAACCAAAACCGCATCGCACCGTAAATTTCTTCGCGAACGTCGGGATTTTCCCAATTTAGGTCCGCCTGCGTCTGATCAAACAGATGGAGATAAAAAGCGTCATCGCCGTCGGCCTTCGACCAAGCGGGGCCACCGAAGATGGATTGCCAGTTATTGGGTTCATCTCGCCAGATATAATAGTCGCGATAGGGGCCAGATGGGTCAGCTAAAGCTGCCTGAAACCAAGGATGATCAATCGAGGTGTGATTCAGCGCAATATCCAACACGATTTTGAGGTCCAAGCGCTTGGCCTCCGCAAGCAAGGCTTCAAAATCCGCCATCGTGCCAAAGAGGGGATCAATCTCACGATAGCCCGACATATCATAGCCATTATCGACCATGGGTGACCGAAAGATGGGAGACATCCAGACAATACCAGCCCCTAAGGCCTTGATTGCACTCAGGCCTAGGGTAATCCCAGCCAAATCGCCCATGCCATCGCCATTGACATCGCGAAAGGAGCGCGGATAGATTTGATAAACAGAGCGGTTCTTCCACCAAATCTCATCGGGCATATGACCGCTCATTTAGGTATCCTTTAGCGCTTTCAGCAAAACATAATAGGCTCCGCTACCCCCGTGCCGGGGGTGGGCAGAGGCATAACCCGATACATGCTCACGAACCCCGTTCCCACTCAACCATTCGGGCAGTCGCCGCCGAATTACGCCGGGTTGGGGTGTTAGATAGTCTTCCCCAGTTTCGATGGTGCGGCCCTTACCCGTGACAACAAGCACACAGCGCGCGCCGCTGGAACGCATTCGAACCAAAAAGCCTGCTAGGGCGGTTTGAGCATCCACTTGCCGATAGCCGTGAAGGTCAATCGTGCCATCGATGTCCAACTTGCCGCGCCGGACCTTTTTGTGCCCAGAGGCGTCTGAAACCTGTGAAGCGGGTTTAACTTCCGTTCTTGGAGTTTGTGGCACAGGAATATGTCGAACAGCTTTGGCTCGCTTTAGCGCCAAATGAGGCAGTTCTGGTGCGGGCTTCTGGATAATTTCTGGAACAGGTGCTGTCGCCTGTGCAGCATCTTCAGCCGATAACTTGGGCTTCTGGTGACCGTAAGGCCGCACAGTTCGAGCAACCCGATGCCATAGCTTTGCTTCATCCGGCATCAAATCGCGACGCCGGCTCATGCTCAGCGGCCCGAATTAGCAGTGGTGGGCGTGATACCATTTGGCAAAAGCACCCAGAACCGCACGTCATGGTTGATCCGGCCTGCCCGTAATCCAGCCTCAGGCCCCGTCCCCCAATAGAGATCACCTCGGATCGGTCCACGAATGGCACCGCCCGTGTCTTGGGCTATCACTAAGCGACGCAGACTGACATCGGCCGAAATCGCGACGCGTGGCGCGTCTGCTGCCAGAAAAATCGGCACCCCATACGCGTGATAGCTTGTATCGACCGCGAGAGAGCCATTAGCTTCGAGGGCTGCTTGTTGCCCGCCCTTTGGGCCCGCACTTGGATCTTTAATCGCCTCCAGTCGGAAAAACACAGTGCGCGGATTGGCGTTTAAAACTTCACGCGCTTCTTTCGGCGAGGCAGTTTTAAACCAGGTCTTGATCGCGTCCATAGAAGCACCATTCACGGGTAGGGCTCCTCGGCGGATCAATTCTTGCGCGTTTGAACCAAAGCGATGGCCATTATGGGCGGCAAAGGCAGCACGGACCTGTGTACCATCGTCAAACTGCAGCCGACCAGACCCTTGAACCTGAAGGGATAAAACCTCAGCCGGCTCACCCCACGCCAGGACGGGTGCCGTGTTCTCATTGATCTGCGCGCGCGGCCAATAGGGGACGACTTTGCCCCGATCCATTCGTGCGACAATCGCGCGATTGCGCAAAGTGGCATCGAATTGGCCCAGATCAATCTCAAATAGGTCAGAAGGCTTGCTTTGGATCGGCTCTGAGAAGACGGGTGTCTTGATGCGGGACGCGGCCATGATTGGCTCATAATAGCCCGTTAGGCGGCCAATCTCGGTGGTTTCGGTTGAAACGCGCCAAACCTGGAACTGGCTTTCCCAAAAGCTGCGATCTTCAAGGCTCGGGTCTTGGGCCAGTGCACAAACGCCAGCCCAGTCCCCCACACGGCCGGAATAGGTCGCGACAGTCGACAACAGCTGATCCTTGGGCCGAGCTTGTGATATCGCGCAGGACCGCACCAGTGCGCGACGGGCAGCGCCTACATCTGTCTCAGCCCAATTGGGCAAGCTCTCAAACGCGACTTGGTTAAACTGAAGCGGAACAATGTCGACAGGCGGCACGGGTGCCGCAGAAGGGCTAACTGGCGTCGTGGCTGGCCGTAAAGGCGTCGCCGGCTTTGGCACCTGGACCACTGGCACAGGCGTAGGCGCTGGTCTTACCACAGGGGGAGGCGTCGGTTGCGGCACGGGCTCTGGCGCTGGTGTCGGGGCCACCGTCGCACAAGCTGTTAGAAAGACCGACATCAGTCCTGATGCAGTCAAAAGACCCAGAGAACGGCGCATGCTTAGGCGGTCCGGACCGCGCTCAAAAGCCAGTTTGGATCGCGGGCATCGACCGTGCGTTCAAAAGTCCAAACCTCGTCAGCCGCACGAAGGCCGTCCCCGCCGTCGGCCAAGTCAGACGAGAAGGCTACATCGATGCGGGCGATTTTGCCATCCAATTCGGCTTCGACAATCTTTGCATCACTCAAACGGATGACTTCGATCTTCGCAGCATTGGCTGCACGGCGTTCATCCATGGCGGTTTTATAGGCTTCAAAGACATCGGCATCGACCAAGCCTTTGAGAGTTTCTTCGTCGCCTGCGCCATAAGCGGTTACAATCATCTCATAGGCAGCTTTCGCGCCCTCTAGGAAGCTAGCGGCACTAAACCCGCGCTGAGCAGCGGCGATCGCTTTCAGGCCAGCGGCACCTGGGCCATCATATTCGCGCACAGGGAAGGTCAAAACCTTACCGGCATCATCAGGCTGCTCGTCACCATCTGCTTTATCGGAAGGTGTATCAGGTAAACCAAATCTTGGCTGCCGCATGGGGGGTGGCTCAGCGCCACGGTTTTGGCCAAGCACTTGATACAAACGGCCAAGGACGAGAGCTGCCACAACGGCGAAAAAGACTATTTCCATGGTTTTCGATCCGGTCCCGCTTGGTTTTAAATGGCGGTCATACCCTCATATAGGATGCAATGACGCGTAAGTCAGCCACTTGGTTGCCGTAAAGGGCTGTTGCGTGCTAGCCACCACAGCTTCTGGAGATCAAGACATGACAGATGATACGGCCTCTGCGCCACTGGAAAACGGTTCTTTAGCGAATGGTGGGGCTGAAACGGCCCCTTCGGTCCGTGTTTTAGCCCAATATGTAAAGGATTTTTCGTTTGAAAATCCAAATGCGCCAAATTCCTTGCGGGAAGGCGCACAGCCAAAAATCGATCTTCAATTAGATGTGAGCGCCCGGGCGATGGATGAATCCGGGGTCTTTGAAGTTGATTTGAAGATCAATGCGCGCAGCGATCGTGAAGGCCAGACCCAATTCATCATCGAATTGGTGTATTCCGGCTTGTTCCAATTCGCTAATGTCCCCGGCGATGCTTTGGAGCCATTGCTATTGGCTGAATGCCCGAAGATCCTCTTCCCATTCGCGCGCCAATTGATCGCAACCAACAGCCAGGCCGGTGGCTATCCACCTTTGATGCTCGATCCGATGGATTTTGGTGCGCTTTATGCCACCCAACGGGTAGAGCGTTCCGGCGGGCAGCCTTCCTAGGCTGTCCCCTGACCACTTTCGGTAAGGAACCTGTTCCAAGCAGGTTCCTTACCTAGTGTGGCAACAAAGGTGCGATGCGCCTCTATTTCTTCCAGCGTCGACAAAAGCCCTAAAGCTTCGGGACGTTGACGCTTGGGCTGGCTGGATTTGGCTTCCAAAACGCCTTGCGACGTTTGGTTCTGGGTTTGAGCCGCCGCGTCAGGATCGAGAAAATCGAGACGCCTTTCCCGGCCTCCCTTGAGTTCGAGATAAACTGCCGCCAGCAATTGCGAGTCTAAAAGCGCCCCGTGCTTATCGCGCGCCGTCAAATCAATGTTCAGTCTGCGACACAAAGCGTCCAAAGACGCTGGTGCGCCAGGGTATTTTTTCCGCGCAATCAACAATGTATCAACGCACCGTTCCTTCGGGATTACCGACAGGCCCAAACGGCTAAACTCGGCATTCAAGAAGCGGCGGTCAAACTCAGCATTGTGGGCGACGAGTGGGGAATCGCCGATGAACGCCAACAACTCCTCAACCACTTCGGGCGCACCAAACACCGGCTTATCGGATAAAAACTCACCCGTCAGGCCATGAACGCGCACAACTTCGGCCGGAACATCGCGCTCTGGATTAATATAGCGGTGAAACGTCGCCCCGGTTGGAACCAGATCAATCAACTCGACGCACCCGATTTCGACAATTCGGTCGCCTCTTTCAGGATCAGTTCCCGTAGTTTCGGTATCAAAGACGATTTCGCGCATCTTATTCTTCTGCCCCTCGGGCTATTTGGCTCAATAGTGCCGCATGAACTTTCCCAACTTGTTCGCGGGCGGCGTCAAGACCTAACCCTGTGTCGATGACAAAATCGGACTTAGCCCGTTTGACCTCGTCAGGTGTCTGTCGTGCTAGAATCGAAACGAACTTCTCTTCCGTCATGCCAGGGCGGGCCAGCACCCGTTCGCGCTGCATATCTGCCGGGCAGGAGACCACGATCACCGCATCCACATAGGCCTCACCGCCTGTTTCAAACAGCAACGGCACATCGACCATAACCAAAGGGGCACCCTGTTCGCGCGCGGCCGCTAAAAAGTCAGCACGATCTTTGCCGACCAAGGGGTGCACGATGGCTTCGATTTGTTTGAGAAGGCTTGGATCTCCAAGAATTTTGCTGGTCAAGACGGTTCGATCAACGCCTTCTGGCCCAACCGCTTCGGGAATTAAGGCCTGAAGGGGGGGTATTGCGGCCCCATTTGGCGCATAAAGCCGATGGACTGCTGCATCCGCATCCCAAATGGGCACGCCTAATTCCTTAAACATCGCAGAAGTGGTGGACTTCCCCATGCCGATAGACCCGGTTAGTGCAACAATCTTCATGCTGCATAGGCCTCCTCGAGGGTTTTGAGGCCGCCCTTAATGTCGGGGAGAACGCCAAACCAATGTTGAAACGCTAAAGCCCCTTGGCCAGCTAACATACCAAGTCCGTTGAAATATCGCCGCTTAGAAGCTTTGGCGCTTTCGAGATACGCCGTCATAGGCGGTGAGTAGATAGTATCATAAATGATTGCATCTCGCTGAGTTAGCGAAAAGTCCAGCGAGAAAGGTGACTGATTGTTCAGGCCCTGACTGGTGGCATTAATGACAAGGCTGGCACCAGCCAAGTGTTGTGGCAAATCCTGCCAAGTTCCGACTTGGATTTGTTCGGGATTAAGCTGGTCTGCAATCTGTTGCGCCCGATTTTGGTCTCGATTAATGACATGAATTGGCTTTTGGCAATGCACAGAGAGGGCGGCGAGGATGGAGCGCGCTGCCCCACCCGCCCCTAGTACCACGACTTGGCCAGCTAATTCCCGCCAGTCTGAGGCTCGCGTGTCCAAATCAGCAACCAAGCCATCACCATCCGTATTGTTGGCATCATAGCCTCGTCCGGCACGGTCTAGGGCTAGACAATTGGCTGCCCCGACCAATTTCACTCGATCCGACTGGCGAAGTGCTGCTGCGGCAGCGCGTTCCTTAAACGGGGTTGTTATATTTAGGCCGCAAACATCACTGGCAGCGAGGCCTTGCAACGCGACCTCAAAATTGTCTGCTTCAACCGGAAGCGCCACATAAAGTGCCTTGAAGCCATGTGCTTGGATCCACGCAT
>CALRLV020000145.1:0-7318 GCA_943368895.1 Ferrovibrio terrae | reverse complement strand
ATATTGGCACCTGCGCACCGATTCAGGCTTGGTTCCAATCGACACCTTGCGCCGCGAGGTCCGCGCGCGCATGGCGGCCTAGAACCGCCCAAAACTGCCGAAATCCGCTTAAAACCGCGACGGGCCGTCTCAAAACGGCCCGTTTGCGTGCAATTGACGTATCTACTTTAGCGCAATGATAACCTCAGGGTCGTATACGACGGGTAATGAACCTGCCCGCCGTAAACCCTCGAGCATTCAATCTGACGGCCAGCCTGACGGTTGCGGTTGCTGCCTTTCTGGCACCCATCGCGCTTCTGCTTGTCTTGTTTTTGCAAGAGCAGCAAAAGGCCATCGACTTCGCGCAAAAGGAAATTCGCGGCGTTGAAATGGCCAAGGCGATCAATGATGCCGACATTAGCCTTGGCCAAGCGATGTTTCAGTCCGAAACCAGCGGCGCGCTAACTTCGCAGCTTTTTACCTCAGTTTCAGACCTTAAACGCGCTCAAAGCCGCTTTGGTGCCGGATTTTCCACCGATGCCACGGTTGACCAAGTCTCTGAAGATTTGCTGGAGATTGCCGGTAGCGGTCGGGCGGAAATTGGTCCTGTCAACACCATCCGTTCCAAATTGAGGACACTGACCAGCCAAGTTGGTGACGCATCAAACCTGATCCTCGATCCAGAACTTGATTCCTATTATCTAATGGACTTGCTAATTGTCCGCTTGCCCGAGACCCAAGCGATCTTGGACGCCAAAGCTGCAGCGATGGGCTATTTCAGCAGTGCAGACAAATCCAACGTTACCACAGACGGCAACGAGCTTTTGCGCCTCAGCGGCGGCTATCGCGTGGCGATAAGCCAGTTAGAGGATTCAGCTTCCTCAGCACTGCGTCACTCTCGCCGTGCCGATCGGCTTGGCATATTCCAGAGCGAATTTGCGGAAGGAATTCGCGCGCTCGACCGCCTCGACACCTATACCCGCCGCTTATCCGGTGGCGGCGAGGCTTTTGATCCGAGAGTTGCTGCTTCCCTGGAGTGGCAAGCACGCAAGCAATTTCATGACGTCAGCCTGATAGTCGCCACAGAATTGAACAGCCTGTTAGTAGACCGGATCAAACGACTTGAGTCTGCGCGCAATCAATCGCTCTTGGCCACTTCGATTCTGTTTGCTGTCGCGCTTGTATTTGTGTTCGCCTTCCTGCGTTTCCGCGTCACCAAACCCTTGACCCTTTTGACGCAAGTTGCAGAGCGTTTTGTAGCAGGCGATCTAAGCGAAGAGACGCCTCTCCAAGAACGCGTCGACGAAGTGGGTGCCCTCGCCCGCGCGTTTGAGCGTTTGCGCATTGATGCAGCCGGGCGGCTAGAGGCCGAAGCGGAGCGGGCAAGTGCTGTTGCTGCGAACAAGGCAAAGTCGGCATTCCTCGCTATTATGAGCCATGAGTTACGTACGCCACTGAATGCCGTGATCGGCTATGCCGAAATCCTTGAAGAGGATCTTCACGGCACCAACCAAGCACAAAGTCGAGCTGATGCAGCTCGGATTAAAGGCGCAGGCATGCATTTGCTAGGCGTCATCAACCAGATTTTGGATTTGTCGAAGATTGAAGCGGGCTCCATGGAGACCGAAGCAATTCCTTATTCGCCTACAGCCATACTCCAAGAAGTTTCCGACACAATTCGCCCGATCCTTGAAGCCAATAACAATGTGCTCGCTGTCCAATCTGCGCCGATTACGCATGCCTTTGGGGACCCGATGAGATTGCGGCAATGTCTCTACAATCTGGCTTCCAATGCCGCCAAGTTCACCAGCAATGGCATCGTCTCTCTAGAACTCAAGCAGCGCGGAGATCATCTGCTATTTCAGGTCAAGGATAATGGGATTGGCATGACGGCAGAACAGTTGACGCGCATATTTGATCCTTTTGTGCAGGCCGATGACTCCACCACTCGCAAATTTGGTGGCACCGGGCTCGGCTTGGCCATTACCCGCAAACTTGCCCGCCTCATGGGTGGCGACGTGACAGTCAGCAGCGAGACCGACGTGGGCTCGATGTTTGAGTTGACCATCTTGCAATATGATGAACCCAATCGAAGGGCTGAACCAGTGCTAGAGCCTGAAGCTAAGCCAAAGGGTCGGTCGTTAGCTGCTTAAGCGATTAAGCCGCCGTTGAGCCCAATCGTCCCGATGCGATAATTTTCTGCATCAGGCTGGGCAAAGCTGCCGTGCCCAATTCCCCTAACGCGAGATGATGATAACCAACCACGTTCTGGACTTGAGCGTGGGTGGCTGCAAAGACCTGCATTCGCAGTTCAAAATGAGTGAAGACATGGCGCACGGGCTCGCATGGCCGCCAATTTGTTTTGGGTGGAAACCCGTCTATGACGCACGCCGACGGATCATAAGGTGTCTCGCGCCACGCGAAGTTTGGGACCTCCAGCATACCACCCAGCAGGCCTTCATTTGGCCGACGCCGGACCAAGATACCGCTGGGATCTTGATACACAAATGCAACACCAAAGCGCACAGGTTTTGGCTTTTTTGCTTGTTTCTTCGGATAGTCCGCCGCAACGCCCTGTTTAAAGGCGGCACAGCTCCCAGACCAAGGACAAAGCCCACAAGCAGGGTTGCGCGGAGTGCAAATTGTTGCTCCTAAGTCCATCATGGCTTGGGCGAAATCGCCGGGTCTGTGGGTGTCTTCTAGCTTTGAAGCCGCATCGCGAAAAACAGGCTTGGCGGCGGGCAAAGCCGCCTCAATCAGCCATAGGCGTGAGAGGACCCGTTCAACATTTCCGTCCACCGGCACGTGGGGCAGGTCAAAGGCAATGGATGCTATTGCCGCTGCTGTATAGGGGCCGATTCCCTTGACCATCAGCAAGCCAGCCAGAGACGCCGGAAAGCCGCCTAGAGATGCGACCACTTGGGCACCTGCGTGCAGATTGCGGGCGCGGGCGTAATAGCCCAGCCCAGCCCACAGCCCCAAAACATCATCTACAGGTGCAGCGGCGAGATCTTCCAAGCGTGGATAGCGGGCCAAAAAGGCTTCGAAGTAAGGCTTTACTGTCACAACCCCGGTCTGCTGCAACATGATTTCCGAGAGCCATACATGATAGGGATTAGGACGTCGGCCCGCTTTGCCTTCTGCTGGCGGCACGCGCCACGGGAGGCGACGTGCGTGGGCATCATACCAATCCAGCAATTGGTGTCTTAGGTCTTCAGGTGCGTCAGAGGTGGGCGTGCGCATGTGCTGTCCCTAACCGCTTCGCGGCTGAAATACATCAGGGCCTCGCAGATCAGCACCGAATAGGGTAAGCATCCCTCATGGCGGAACCAACTTCACCCGATGGACATCAGAACGGCTTTGACGCGCAGCTAGAAGTCGCAGCAGCCGCGTGGTTATCGCAGCGGCGCGGCAAACCCGTTTGGTCTGGCCCGCCGCCTGTGGCACGCCTTATTGCCAATTTGGTTCCCCAAGATCAGCGCAAAGCTGGGATGACCGCGCGCGAGCTTCAAGGGCGGTGGGCGGAGATTGTGGGCGATAAGATTGCGACCATTTGCCAGCCCGATCAAATCAAAGGCGAAACTTTGGTGCTGAAAGTCGTAGCGGCCGCAGCACCCCTATTGTCAATGCGCTCAACCGAGATAGTTGGGCTTGTTCGGCTCGCTGGGGCCAGTAAGATTAAGAAGTTATCGTTGGTTCGCGCGCCCCTCAAACAAGCAATGAAGGCACCGGCTTCGACTACACAACGAAAATTGAATGCCACTGAGCAGCGAAAACTGGATGAACAGCTTGAACAGGTGACACAACCGAGCTTGAAAGCAGCCTTGACTCGGTTGGCCGAAGCCACCGCATCTATCGACTAAGGGATGACCTTGCCCGATAAAGGCACATAAGATGACAAAGCGGCCTCGCCTCCACGCGATGCAGGCGCAATAGGAGTGACCAGATGTCTATTCAGTTCCGCACTTTTGGTTTTGCAGCCAAACTCGCCGTCGTTGCCACTGCTTTGGCCTTGAGCGCTTGCAGCCCTTCTGCCGGTGGTAAGTCTGGGGGGGCACCTGGCAGCGCGCTCGAAAGTGCCACCGATTTTCCAATGGGCTCAAAAGACGCCAAAGTGGTGATGATTGAATATGCGTCGATCACGTGTCCGCATTGCGCGAATTTCCACACCAACGTATTGCCGACGATCAAGGAAAAATACATCACGCCGGGCAAGGTGCGTTATGTGTTCCGTGAATTCCCGACTGAACCCGTTCAACTCGCAACCGCCGGCCATTTGCTGGCGCGGTGTGCAGGTGGCGAAAAGCGCGACCAAGTCATCGACGCTCTCATGCGCGGTCAAAGAGAGTTGTTCGCCCAAGCGCAAGGCCCCTCTGGTGCCGAACAGGCCCTCTTGAACGTCGCAGTCTCCGTTGGCATGGATAAGGGCCAATTTGACGCCTGTATGGCCAACCAAGATCAGCTCAAAAACTTGGTTGATATTCGTGAAGGCGGCATCAAAGCCGGTGTTCAAGGCACCCCAACAATTTTCATCAATGGCGAGAAGTTTGAGGGCCCAGCCGCCCGCGAAATGACGGCTGACGATGTCAGCAAGGCCCTCGATGCGGCTTTGGCCAAAGCAAAATAGGGTCCCACGCTGTTGCTTCAACGCCGCCCGTCGCCGGAAATGGATCGCGCTATACGCTGGCAGGCACGGGCGGCTGCTTGCCTATTGGTTGGGCTGATTGGGCTATCAACACCAAGTGGGTTTGCAGCGGCCAAGCAAAAGCCAAACGCGTCAGCAACTGCAGCCTCGGCACCGGCCGTTCCGGCACCAGTTGCAGATTGGCCCTTGGGGTCAGAGCGGGCGCAGGTTACTCTCCTAGAATATGGCAGCCTGACCTGTTCCCATTGCGCAGACTTCAATAATCATGTGCTGCCAGGCATCAAGGCAAAATATGTAGACACAGGGCGTGTGCGCTATGTGTTTCGTGCCTTTCCAACCCCGCCAATGGGTTTGGCCTATCCCATGCATAGTCTGGCGCGATGTGCTGGGCCTAAGGCCTATCACCGCGTGTTGGATGCCTTCTTCCAAAAGCAGCGCCAGATCTTTGATGCTGCCCAGCAGGGAGCAGGCGCGAAGGATGCGGTCTATGCTGTCTTCACAGAATCAAGTGGCATGAATGCAGCCCAAGCAGACATCTGTTTGCGCACCCAATCTTTTGCCGAAGCGGTCAATCAGCAATCCGTGCAGGGCGAAGAAATGGGAGTTGAAGGCACGCCAACCCTCTTCATTCAAACAGCCAAAGGCGTTACGCGCCTTCCCCCACCTTATGACGCGCAAAGCGTCGGTCGTGCTTTAGATGAAGCCATTGCCACTCTGCCACCACCAAAAGCTAACCTACCTGCAAAAGCAAAACCCAAGGCACCGACGAAAATCAAATCCAAGGCCAAAAAGCCATGAGGGTAACCGATCTGCGCGTGGTCGGGTTCAAATCCTTTGTGGATCCCGTCCATTTGAAGATTGAACCGGGCCTCACTGGCATTGTTGGCCCTAATGGCTGCGGCAAATCCAATATTCTGGAATCCCTGCGTTGGGTGATGGGCGCAACCTCTGCCCGGGCGCTGCGCGGCGGCGAAATGGACGATGTGATTTTCGCTGGCACCGACAAACGTCCAGCACGGGACATTGCCGAAGTTGTCATAAGCTTGGACAATCGCGAAGGTCGCGCCCCTGCCCCGTTTGATCAAGATCCAGTTCTGGAAGTGTCGCGCAAAATCCGCCGGGCAGCTGGGTCAAACTTCAAAATCAATGGCAAAGAGGTGCGCGCACGCGATGTCCAGCTTCTGTTTGCTGACGCTTCGACTGGGGCCAACTCGCCGGCTTTGGTGCGGCAAAATCAAGTCAGCGAATTGATCAATGCCAAGCCTGAAAACCGTCGGCGAATTCTGGAAGAAGCTGCGGGTATTTCTGGCCTTTATACCCGCCGCCATGAAGCCGAACTCAAGCTGCGCAGGGCGCAGACGAACTTAGAGCGGCTGGATGATGTGATCCAAGCGATGCAGGACCAGTTGAATGGCCTACGTCGTCAAGCGCGCCAAGCCACAAAATATCGCGCTGTGGCCGAAGAAATCCGGACGCTGGAAACTTTCCTGTTCGCGCAACGCTATAATGAAGCCCAGTCGGCCCTCACCCAGGCACAAGAAAATCAGCGCAAAGCTGAGCAAGAGCTGGCCGATGCAACCTTGGCCGCGACTAAGGCGGCGGCAGCGGCAGAAAACTCAGACGATAGCCTAGGCGGTCTGCGCGAAGAACAAGCGGTGGCCGAAGCTATCCTTCGCCGCCTCGAGGGGCAACGGATCGCGTGCGAGCGTGACCTTCAAAGCGCGCGCGATGCCTTACATGCGGCTGAGGCCGATCTCGTGCGCATTCGCAACGATAAAGCACGCGAACAAACCCTGTTTGAAGATGCGACCCAAAACCTCGCCCAGGTCACGGAATCCTTGGCAAACCTTCCTGATCGCAGCGCTTTGGATGGCGAGATCGAGCAGGCCAAGGCTGTCACATCTCAAGCCAATGAGCTCCGCGAAGTGGCAGAAGCGGCCTTGACCGCTGCCATCTCGCAGCGCGCCGCAGCAGTTGCCGAACGCAATGCGCAGTCGCGCGCCTATGAGGATGCCAAAGCGCAATTGCGCCGTCGGCAAGAAGCTTTTGCCCGGATCGAAGCCGAAGTGGCCCGCCTCAAGCAAGCCCTGCCGAATGATGATGTGCTCGCTATTGCGCGCAAGGAAGCCGAAGCCATCAGCGACGCTGCTAATGCAGCGGCAGAGCGTGCGGACCAAAGCGAAAAGGAAGCTGAAGACGCGGCAACCCAAGAGACAGAGGCCCGCGAAGCCGCCCGACAAGCGCAAAACCAGCTCGACCGCCTGATGTCCGAACTCAAAGCGCTCGAGGCCATGACGAAAAAACCTGTCGCGGGGTCTTGGGCCAAGGTCCTCGACACCATTCGTCCCCAAGCAGGTTATGAGCGCGCGGTAGCCGCAGCCTTTGGCGATGAATTGCAAGCCGCTCTAGATGCGAAGGCCCCGACCGCATGGACGGGCCAAGAGGTGCGCAGCTTTGATTGGCCTGATGGGGTCACGACCTTGACTGATTTTATCACGCAAGTCCCGGCCCAATTAGAGGCTAGGCTTGCCGGGATTGGCTTGGTCGATAGTGCTTTGTTCGATCACCTGACGGACTTGCCTACCGGTGGCCGCCTCGTGACCCGTGAAGGCGACATGCGGCGCTGGGACGGGTTTGTTCGGCGCAAGGACGCGGTTTCTTCCGCTGCGGTTGAGCTTGAGCAACGCAACCGCC
>CALRLV020000144.1:0-7338 GCA_943368895.1 Ferrovibrio terrae | reverse complement strand
GTTGTTGGCCAGCTCGACTTTTTTGCCTTTGCCGATTCAGCTTCTGTTGGAGACAATAATCAAAACAGCGGTAATCCTGAGTTGCGACCGGAACAGATTTGGGCAGGTCTTATTGGTATCGAAAGACGCTGGGGCAAACGCGGCGTGTTCAATGCCTCCCTAGTTCAAGAAAAGTTCGAAGACCAATTAGCTTTGGTACCTACTCGTACTGGAGGCGTTGCGCTCGGCAATGTACCAGAAGCGGAACGCTGGGGCTACAATGTCTCTTGGACCTTACCGCTGGCTAAGCTATTGGAGGGGTTAGAGTTTGAGGGCAATTACCGCTGGCGGGATTCAGAACTGACCGATCCTTTGACCAATCAGGCGCGGCCATTTTCGGGCTGGAATGGCAACCGCTTTGAAGCAAATGTACGTTACGAAATCCCGAAAAAGCGCCTACGGATGGGAGCTTGGTTTTGGCGCGGCGACAATAACCGCGAGTACAGGCCCGAACAAACATTCCAATGGAGCACGATCCAGTTCTGGGGTGCTTGGATCGAGACCAAGGCTTACAAAAACCTGAGCCTTGAGTTCGGGGTTGAAGACCCTAACGGCAACACCTTCAGCCGCGTCCGCACCGACTTCACGCCGGACCGCCGATCTGGCATCGTGCGGCAAACCCAATATCGAGAACGCTCGAAGGATGGGATCTGGTATCTTCTGGTCAAAGGTACGTTCTGACCAGAAGATACCGAGTTTACTTCACGCCGTGAGCCAACTTCTTCAGAAGTGGAGAAGCCAAGGCCATCACGATCCCAATGCCAATCGACCACAGACCAATTGTGTTGAAAACCTCCAGCGAGGTCGCCAATGCTTTAGCGGGATCGGTGACCTGACCGGCCACTGTCTCGGTAGCGGTCAATTGAGCAATGATGCCACCCAGATATTGCGCGCCAGAGCTTGCCAAGAACCATGTCGCCATCAAGGTCGAAAGTAGTTTTGGCGTGGACAATTTGGTCATCCAGCTGAGGCCTACAGGGCTTAAGCAGAGCTCACCGGTCGTGTGGAGCAAATAGGCCAGTGCCAAGAAAATAACCGGTACACGGGCTTGGTCATCGGCAAATTTCGCCCCCCAAACCAAGATCAAAAAGCCAAGACCGACTTGTACCAAAGCGATCGCGAATTTCATCGGTGCCGATGGGTCCATATTGCGCTGACCCAGCTTCACCCACAGCCAAGCAAAGGCAGGGGCAAAGATCAGAATAAAGCCGGAGTTGAAGCTTTGGGTCTGGGGTGCGCTGATGCTAACAAAGCCATTATTCGGCAAGGCCACATTGGTGGCGGTAAACAGAGATAGCGACGAGCCTGCTTGTTCAAACAAGGTCCAGAATACGACCGACGCCGCAATCAGGACCAGAGCTAAGATCAAGCGACCAGCCTCTTCTTTGCTGCACTCAGTCATCATATGATAGACGATATAAATCAGCACGGCAGCCGAGCCCAAGGCCAGCATATTACCAACCAATTGGTTGTTCTGCACCAAGAACCAAATCGCAGGCACCGAGACAATCGCCCCGATATAGATGGCGGTCTCGAGGTTGATCGGGCCCAAGACTTTCTTCTTCAAGGCTTCTGGATTTGGCGGTTCGCCCTTGCCTTCCAAGCTGTCCTTGCCGCGCACAAAGGCGATATAGCCCGCCAACATGCCGACGCCTGCAAGGCCAAAGCCTGCCCACCAGCCAACAACGGTGCCCAAAGCACCGCATAGGATTGCGGCCCAGAATGCCCCGAGATTGATGCCATAATAATAGAGCGTGAAGCCCGGATCGCGTCGGGGATCACCTTCTGGATAAAGCTGGCCGACAATGGATGAGATACTGGGCTTGAGGAAGCCCACGCCCAAAATGATCAGGGAAAGAGCGATGTAGAAGATGATTTCAAACGGACCTTCCGACTTCACCTTCTTCAGCTCATAGCTGCCGGCGGGAAGAAGGGAAGGAACCGGCGCGGTAGCAGGCAGATCCTTGATCTCAATGCCCTTTTCCGACGCACTATAAGCATAGGCTTGTTCGCCAATCTTCAGTTTGGCAACATAATCTTCGTTGCGGCCTTGGGTAACGAACTCATAAGTCGCACCCTGATAGGTCAGGGTTTGGGTGGTTGGTTTGCCTTCAAAGCCCATCGCAAAGTGGCCAAACACCAGCGCCAGAGCACCAAAGGCAATGGCCTTACGCGTGCCTAAGAAGCGGTCTGCCAGAACCCCGCCAACCAAGGGCAAAAGATAAACGAGGGTCGTATAAGAGGAATAGGTCTTTTGCGCGTCGGCTTGGTCAAACAGGAAATGCTGGACTAGATAGACCGTCAACAGGCCACGCATCCCGTAATAGGAAAAGCGCTCCCACATTTCGGCGAAGAACAAGACGCGCAAGCCTTTGGGGTGATTTTTCATTTCTCTCGCAACGGGGAAAATCGTTCCCAACGTCACCAAAAGCCCACCGGCAAACACGATGTTCCAAATAACACCCCAAAGATCCGACATGATAACTCCCCCTGAGCGCCGCCTATGACAGCCCCGTGATCTGTGGCGCGCACATGATCACGGGATTGCGATGAGGGCAAGGGTAGTTAAGCGGCTGGCATTGCACACTTATCAGTCGCCTTATTGGGTATGCTGGACGGGCAGCTCGGCATGCAAATCCAAGTCACCACCTAGTTTATCGCCAACCGAGAGTGCATTGAGACGGGCATAGGCACCACCTTTGGCCACCAGGGTGTCATGTGTGCCCTGCTCTACGATACGTCCGGCTTCAAACACCAAGATTCGATCCGCCTCACGCACGGTCGATAGGCGGTGCGCAATCAGGATGGTCGTCTTATCCTTAGCCAAGGCCTTCATCGCGTCTTGGACGTCTCGCTCAGTTTGGGTGTCGAGTGAGGATGTGGCTTCGTCCAAGATCAAGATACGGGCATCAGCCAAGAAGGCACGCGCAAGCGCCACACGCTGACGCTCCCCGCCCGACAATTTAACCCCTCGCTCACCCACTTGGGTCTCAAACCCCTTTGGCAAACGGCCGATGAAGTCGGACGCACGCGCATCTCGCGTCGCTGCTTCCAAGTCTGCCAAACTGGCGTCCGGGCGGGCATAGGCGATGTTTTCCCGCAGGCTGCGGTGAAACAGAGCTGGGTCCTGTGGCACCAAGGCAATGGCACCGCGCAGACTATCTTGGCGTACCTGGCGAACATCCTGACCATCGATGCGGATGGCGCCGGCATCAACATCGTAAAGACGCTGCAACAGCTTTACGAAGGTGGACTTGCCAGACCCGGTTTGCCCCACCAGCGCCACGGTCTCACCGGGCTGAATGGTCAATGAGAAGTCATTGTATAAAGGCTCGCTCTGCCCGCGATAGCCGAACGTGACCTGATCAAACACGATCTCGCCATTACCCTGCACAAAGCGCTTGGCATCAGGTGCATCCGCCACGTCTTCTACTTCCAAACTATAGGCGACGGCGTCTTCAATATCGGCAAAGCCACGCTGAACTTGCTGAACTGTCTCGCCCAGATTGCGCAGATAGCTAGCGATCAAGAAATAGCTGGTCAAAGCAAAAGTAGCGTCGCCCGGGCTTGCCCGGCCTTCCCGCCATTCAACCAGCACGAGCCCCAGAAGCCCAACTTGTAAGGACCACAATATGATGTTGGATACGGCCCAACCGTCAGCATAGCGCATCCAAGTAGTGGTCACGAGGCCGCGCCACTTTTCCACCACGCCAGCAAATCGCGCTTCTTCGCGGGCTTCTGCCCCAAAGGCTTTCACCGTAGGGTTGGCCGAGACAGCATCCGCCAGTGAGGCCCCAATGGCTGTATCAGCGGAATTGGATCGCTCATTCGCCTTTTGGATATAAAACCGCGCAATCAGAATACTGGCCAGCGTGAACAGCGTGATCGACCCGCCGACATAAAGGCCGACCAAAGGCCACGTTGCCAACATCATCCCGGTCAAACCCAGCAAGACAATGGCGGCTGGCAGAATGAACCAGAGGAAATTGTCGGACAGCGTGTCATAGGCCCACATGGCGCGGCTAACCCGCCGCACCGTCGCGCCCGCGAAATTGTCGCTGTGCCACTGGCTGGAAAAGCGCTGGACGTCTCGAAAGCTAGAGCTCGTGATATTGGCCATATTGCGTGCGGCAAACAGGTTCCAAAACCGAACCAGAATGTTGCGCAGCACGAACATGCCAGCCGCAATCGCGGCAAAAATCCAGAATAGGTCAAAGGCATGGTCAGCCGCTTGGGGACCTTTCGTCAAAGTCTCAACGATCCGCCCAGACAAAGCGGGCAAGAGAAGCTCGCACGCCGTTGAGGCCATCATCAGCACGACAACGGCAAAAAATTTGAAAGGCTGGCTGGACCAATGCCGCCAGAGGTAATGCATAATCTGGCCGATATGGGCCTTTTGCTGACGCGTCGAGGCGTCGTCTTCATCATCAAAAAAGTCGGACATGGGTCACACAAAATCAAAAACAGCCCAGCACCGTCTGGTGTGGTTTAGGGTGCGTGCTGTTTGAATAAACTCAAGCAAGGCCGTTGGACGGCAAAGCCACGAAGGAATTGAAGTGCGACGCGCGTGGGTCGGCTCAAATCAATGAGACAAACCATCGTTGGATGGGCGGCGTCAGCAATCGCCCCGTGTCAGTTCTCAGTCATGCTTAAGTTGGTCCCCTCGAGTTGTGTGGAGCGTGGTTAACGGCAGTGCGTGTGCGGGTAAACCCGGTTAGGCCAGAAACATGCTTGGTTTGACCAAATTGGCGAAGACCTGTGACCCGAAGGCCACAGGAACCTAATAGCCCTTGGTGATTTTGTCGTGGGCGATAATGCCCTGCAACACATCTTCCAACTCTGCAAACGGCACCATATTTGGGCCGTCAGATGGGGCTTTGTCGGGATCTGGATGGCTTTCCATGAAAATGGCGGCGACACCAACGGCGGCGGCGGCACGCGCCAAATACTTCACCATCGTGCGGTCCCCGCCAGAGGAATCACCCTTGCCGCCAGGTTGTTGCACCGAATGGGTGGCGTCAAACACAACCGGCGCGCCAAAGGCCGCCATGGTTGGCAAACCACGGAAATCCGTCACCAAGGTGTTATAGCCAAAGCTTGCGCCACGCTCGGTCACCATCACATTGGGATTGCCAGAGCCTGTCACCTTAGCGATCACATGTTTCATGTCCCAAGGTGCCAAGAACTGGCCTTTTTTAACATTGACAACCTTGCCCGTCTTGGCCGCGGCAATCAGCAAATCCGTCTGCCGGCACAAGAAGGCCGGGATTTGCAGGACATCGACGACTTCGCCCACAATACGGCAATGCTCTTCGGTATGAACGTCGGTTAGAACTGGCAGGCCCAGCTTGTCCTTAATCTCTTGAAACACCGCCATAGCATTATCGAGACCAAAGCCGCGCGCGCCCGTTAGGCTCGACCGATTGGCCTTGTCATAGCTGGACTTATAAATCAGGCCCGCGCCCAATTTTCCATAAGTCTCTTTCAGCCATTGGGCCGTTTCCAACGCATGTTCGCGGCTCTCCATCGCACAGGGCCCGCAGATGAAACTGATCGGCAAGCTGTTGCCGACCTGCACAGCGCCTGAGCCAGCACCGACGGTTACGATAGGAGCGGGATTGGTCATCTTTACATCTCCGGCGGCGCGGCGGCCGCAACTTAGTTTGACTAGCCTGATCGCAGGCAGGCGCGCGCCGCTTTTGACATAGCTTTGCGCCGAAATAAACAGATAGGGATTAGGACAATGCCTTTCGATGGGGTTTGGTTAACACATGCATAAGGTTTCGCAGTTTTAATGGCCCTATGACCCAATTAGAGTCTCCCTTTCCACGCAAGCTAGGGCCGGTTACTCGGCCTCAGATAGCTGTTGCGCGTGGCTATCGGGACGCAGGCCTTAGTAAGCAAAAATGGTCGTGGCAGCAGACACTCGTCTTTGCGCTGCTCGCTTCCACAGGCCTTTGGGGTTTGATCTTTTGGGCCATCCGCACATTACTGGCTTGAGGGTGCGAGGCTTGCGCCAATAGGACTAGACAAATCGCCTCCAAAGACTGAGGAAGCTTAGCCATGAAACTGATTTCCTACACCCTTGGCTTTCCTCCAACTGAGATGCGTCCTGGCCCCGCCCAACGTCCTTGGATGGACTCAACCTCCGACCGTTTCGCCTATCGTTGCCTGCCGCTCAATATTGCCAATCAATATGGCTGGGAATTGTTGTGCCCGTGCTCGTTTGAGGTAACCTGGGATGGCGGGCCGAGCCCCGATGCCATGGTGGTGGA
The DNA here is from genome assembly GCA_943368895.1 of Ferrovibrio terrae. Taxonomy (GTDB): domain Bacteria; phylum Pseudomonadota; class Alphaproteobacteria; order Caulobacterales; family Aquidulcibacteraceae; genus Aquidulcibacter. Next base: position 1,024 of record CALRLV020000144.1, on the reverse strand, counting down.
AATCTTGGAAGATGGTTGGCCCCACCCAACCAGCCACTTCGGCCACGGCGTGTTGACCTTCCATGTGAACCAGATTTTCCGCACCGAGCCTGGCACTCAACTTATGACGACCGGGCCGATGAATAATCCAAAGGATGGGATTGCTGCCCTTTCCGGTATCATCGAGACGGATTGGTCGCATTATACCTTCACGATGAATTGGGTGATGACGCGCGCTTTCCACCCCGTCCGCTTCCAAAAGGGCGAGCCATTTGCCCATATCTTCCCGGTCAATTTGGCGGCGATTGAACAGATCAAGCCGGAATTCCAGCCTTATGAAACCGAGGATAAATTGAAAGAATCCTATGAGGCTTGGCAAGATAGCCGGAATAATTTCAATCAAGAGCTTGAAATTCCCGACTCCCAAGCCCGCAAAGACAAGTGGCAAAAGGCGTATTTTCAGGGTCTGGGGCCAGATGCAAAGCCAACTCAAAAGGCACGTCATTGGACCAAGCTAGATGTTCAGCCCTGGCCGGGATCTAAAGCAAAAAAGAAATAGGGCCACTCGACAAAAGAACATAGATGGAACATGATGGGTCATGCTCGATCCACTCAGCCCTGATCTTTTGTCTTACTCCTCCACAGAAACAGTGGGTTCGGTTGCCATGCCAGTGGCACGGCCCGACGTTACCTTGGCGGTGCGCAATGGTGCGACGCGGTGCCTGATCCATGCGGGCTATGCGCCCATTTGGGAGTTTAAGCTCGCCAATAGTCGCCGCGCGGATATTTGCGGCCTCAGCCAAAAGGGTGAGTTGGTGATTGTAGAGGTCAAATCCGGGGTTGAGGATTTCAAGACCGATATGAAATGGCCCGAATATGCGCCTTATTGCGACCTGTTTTATTTCGCGGTCGCGCCGGACTTTCCAATTGACCTGATCCCCGCAACCGAAGAGCAAGCGCCCGGCCTGATCGTGGCCGATAGCTTTGGCGCAGAGATTGTGCGCCGCGCGCCGCGGTTTGATCTGGCCCCAGCGCGGCGCAAAGC
>CALRLV020000143.1:0-7369 GCA_943368895.1 Ferrovibrio terrae | reverse complement strand
GGAAGCCTATGAAGTGGCGGACGCGATTGCGCAGGGCAATTTGGTCTCGTTGAAGGAAGAATTGGGCGACCTTTTGTTCCAAGTGGTTTTTCACGCCCGCATGGCTGAAGAACAAGGTGCCTTTGCCTTTAACGACGTCGTCCAAGGTCTGTCTGACAAGATGGAAGCGCGGCATCCGCATGTATTTGGCACGCGCCACATTGAGACCGCCGAACAACAAACCCAAAATTGGGAAGTCATGAAGGCCAAGGAGCGTGCAGCCAAGCTCGCCGATGACCCAAGTCTTTTGGCCGATATTCCCTTGGCTTTGCCCGCATTGATGCGTGCGGAAAAGCTGACCAAGCGCGCTGCCCGCGTTGGTTTTGATTGGCCAAGCTTGGAAGAAGTTTTTGCCAAGCTGACCGAAGAGATCGGCGAAACCCGCGAAGCGATTGCTGAAGCCGACCAAGCCCATATCGAAGAAGAAATTGGCGATGTCTTATTTGTGCTGGCAAATCTTGCCCGCAAAGCCAAAGTCGACCCTGAAGTCGCCTTGCGCTCGGCCAATGCGAAGTTTGAGCGCCGTTTCCGCTGGATCGAACAAGCCCTACAGAAGGATGGGAAGAGCCCTGAAACCTCAAGCCTCGAGGAAATGGACGGGCTCTGGAACCTCGCCAAGCGCCACGAACGGAACCTCTGACAAGATTTGCGGCCACTGGGCAACAAAGCGGGCCGCATCATCTGCCGTGAGGCGCACTTTTAGATGAGTAAAGCCCTGCTCGTCGGTTTCTTCCTGACGGACCGCCCCCTTGCGGAACAACCAAGCCCGCGCGGCACCTTGATCTGGCCCTATCACCAATTCTACTGGCCGGGCATCGAGTGCCAATTCAGAATCAATCAAGGCAAAGAGGTCCTTTACCCCCTCACCTGTGAGCGCCGAGACACAAATGCCTTGCGCGGTGCCGTCGAGGCCTGAAGCGGCAGCACGCGCGCGCACATAGGCCGCCCCTGCCTCATCCAAGCAGTCAATCTTATTCCACGCCTCGATCAGAGGCGGACGGCTCTCATGATCGGTAAGGACCCGGTCCAGCACCAATTCCACGTCGCGGCGTTGATTGTCGCTTTCTGCATGCGCAATATCGCGGACATGGACGAGAAGGTCAGCTTGGGCCACCTCTTCCAAGGTCGCCCGAAATGCCGCGACCAATTCGGTCGGCAGATCGGTGATAAAGCCCACGGTATCGGACAGGATCACATCACGGCCAGTTGGCGTGCGCACGGCGCGCAAGGTCGTATCCAAAGTCGCGAAGGGCATATCCTTGGCCAACACGTCTGCTGATGCTGCCCGATTAAAAAGGGTCGACTTGCCCGCATTGGTATAGCCGACAAGGGCGATGACCGGATAGGGCACGCGCTTGCGACTGGCCCGTTGCAGGGCACGGGTGCGCTTGACCTCTTCCAATTCTTTTTTGAGTTTGAGGATTTTGTCGGCAATCATCCGGCGATCGAGCTCGATTTGCCGCTCACCCGGACCGCCCGTTTTACCCGTGCCGCCGCGCTGACGCTCCAAGTGGGTCCAAGTCTTCACCAAGCGGGACTTTTCATAGCTCAGGCGAGCAAGTTCCACCTGCAAGCGCCCTTCCCTCGTCCGCGCACGGCGGGCAAAAATTTCGAGGATCAGACCCGTCCGGTCGACCACTTTAACTTGCAGCTCTTTTTCCAAATTGCGTTGCTGCACAGGCGACATCTGATCATCCAGGATCAGAACGTCGACTTTCAGCTCTTCACAATGGGCCTTGAGTTCTTCGATCTTGCCGGTGCCGAAATAGGCACCTGGCCGGACTTGACGCAGGGGTTCTAGTCGCGCATCGGCAACTTCAAGGTCGAGGGCTTCGGCGAGGCCGCAAGCTTCAATCAGTCGCAAATCAGGGTCACGACTGGCAGAAGCGTCGCTTCTAAGTGGGTGGATGACCAAGGCCCGCTGCACAGGCGCCTGACGATCGATCAAATGCAATTATCCTAGCTCTGTTGCGCGCATACAGACCACCTGTAGCCGCATTAGCATGAGCCTGAAGACGGTCGATGACAAGAAAGTCTTAGTCGAGGTCTGCAGGATCGCCCTCAAACATCTGGACCGGCGCACCGGGCATGATGGTCGAGATGGCATGCTTATAAACCAATTGGACCTGGCCGTCGCGGCGCAACAACACACAAAAATTGTCAAACCAGGTGACGACGCCCTGAAGCTTTACCCCATTTACCAAGAAAATGGTCAACGGCGTGCGCGACTTCCGGACCGCGTTTAAAAATGTATCTTGAAGATTCTGTTTTTTGTCGGCAGACATTGTAAGCCCTGTCTTTTTTTGGGTGACGCACCTCGCCACCTGAGTCTCTCATTAGGCAGTCCTTCTTGGAAATTTCAATCCAGAAGGGTGTTGTCTAAGGCTTTTTTACTGATGTTTGTTGCGAAAGATAGGTTTGCCGCAGTTTTTGCGCGATTGGCCCTGGTTTTCCGCTGCCAATCTGGTGCCTATCGAGGCCGATCACTGGTGTTACGAAGCTGGTGGCTGACGTAATGAAAGCTTCTTGCGCAGACTTAGCTTCTTCTATGGAAAAGGCTTTTTCTTCAAAGCTAAAGCCCAATGCTTCCGCGGTCTTGATAATTGTGTCACGTGTAATGCCGCGCAGAATCGCGTGCGTTGCGGGACGCGTTCTCAAAATTCCTGTCGAATCAACGATCCAAGCATTTTGCGCGGTACCTTCGGTAACCATTCCATCACGGTCTACAAACCAAGCGTCCGCAAAGCCCGCTTCCAATGCCGCTTGTTTCGCCAAAACGTTGGGAAGCAGATTGACGGTTTTAATATCGACCCGGCCCCAGCGAATGTCTGGGCAGGTCTGCACCTGAATACCCTTGGCCGCGCGCGCATCGGCTTGCACCATATTCATGGCACGCGCTGTTAGAATGATACTGGGACGAGAATGGGCTGGAAACGGATGGTCCCGACGCGCTACACCGCGAGAGACCTGCAGATAGACCAAACCGTCCTTCAGTTTGTTGCGCGTCATCAACTCCCGCACGATGACCATCAAGCTGGCATTGCCCATGGGTGGCTTGATCTGCAGCGCCGCAAGCGAGCGGGCAAGCCGAGCTAAATGGCCTTCTGAATCGAACAAAATGCCATTTCGAACCGCCCACACTTCATAGACGGCATCGCCAAACTGCAGACCGCGATCTTCGACATGGATAGAAGCTTCACTATGGCGCACAAATTGGCCATCGACATAAGCAATCCTCGGCAACGTTAACCCTCCAAATCGAAGCCGCGGGTGCCTTCAACACCGAGACTCTTAAGTTTGCGGTGCAAAGCCGACCGCTCCATGCCAATGAATGACGCGGTTCGCGAGATATTGCCACCAAAGCGGGTTATTTGCGCTGCCAGATATTCGCGCTCGAACAGTTCGCGCGCTTCGCGCAACGGTAAGGACACCAATTGATGCAAGCCCGTTCGGTCTGCCAATTCCCCAACGCCAACCCCGTCTAGCGCGAGGGCTGCCGCATCAATGGGCTCGCTTACATCGCCAGAGGCCAAGATCAACATGCGCTCCACCAGATTGCGCAATTCGCGCACATTGCCGGGCCAGCTGGCTGCTTGCATGGCTGCCAGCGCTTCGGGGCCGAACTGGCGTTGTGCCACTCCATTGGCTTCAGCCACACGCTTGGAGAAATGCTCAACCAAGCGGGGCACATCATCGCGACGTTCTGCCAAAGCCGGCGAACGTATGGGTACGACATTGAGGCGGTGGAAAAGGTCTTCGCGGAATCGGCCAATGCTAATCGCTTCGCGGAGGTCGCGCGCAGTCGAAGAAATGACCCGCACATTGACGGAGACATCACTACTCCCTCCTAAGCGACGGAAGCGCTGCTCAACCAAAACCCGCAAGATTTTAGACTGGGTTTCCATCGGCATTTCAGCGATTTCGTCGAGTAATAGCGTACCATTATGCGCATGCTCAAACACGCCAATCTTGGTTGGGCGGCCTTCGCTGGTTTCTTCGCCGAAAAGTTCAGATTCCATGCGCTCTGGTGCGATGGCAGCCGCAGAGATAACCACAAATGGGCCGTCGGCGCGCTGTGAGCCCGCGTGCAGGGCGCGCGCGATGACTTCTTTGCCCGAACCAGATGGACCTGTAATCAACACCCGGCTGTTCATGGGCGCGATTTTTTCAATGGCAGCGCGCAATTGCAGCATAACGGTGCTTTCGCCAATCAGCTCATCGCCAGCCACAGCACGCGCTCGAAGCGCCATATTCTCGCGGCGTAACCGCGCACTTTCCAGCGCCCGGCTGATGATCAAAATCAAGCGATCTGACTTGAAGGGCTTTTCGATGAAGTCAAATGCGCCGCGCTTCAAGGCACTCACGGCAGTTTCAATTGTGCCATGGCCAGAGATTAGGACAATGGGAATGGTCGGGTCGATGCCTTGAACGACCGACAGGATTTCCAGCCCGTCTAGACGGCTGCCTTGTAACCAAACATCCAAGACAACCAAGTCAGGACGCCGTGTACGGAAAGCATCTAAAGCCCCGTCTGAATCGGCGGCATAGCGAACGACGTAACCTTCGTCCTCTAAGATACCGCCAACGAGATCGCGAATATCGGCTTCATCATCGACGATGAGAATTTCAGCTGCCATGGGGAGACTCCGAGCTTAAGCGCTCTTGTTGGGATGAATTTGCATCGGGAGAGTTTAACGTGTTTTCCGCCACACAGATTGGCAGGTTCATCAAAACCCGCGCACCATTCTGGCCGTCTGTTCGGTCGGCGAGTTCCAGCTTGCCGCCATGTTCTTCCATCACACGCGCCACAATCGCGAGGCCAAGCCCCGTCCCCTTTGCGCGGGTGGTCATATAGGGCTCTAAGAGACGGCGCCGGTCATGGACTGGAAAGCCTATGCCATTATCGACCACTTCAACCCAAGCCATCTTCTCTCGGAGATGGAGAGTGACTTCAATCTGGCCCGCCATATCGGCCCCATCCCGCGCGCGCCGGGTCGCGATGCCCTCACCCGCATTCTTTAGGATGTTGGCAAAGGCCTGGATCAACAGGCGCGTATCCATTGAAACCAGCACAGGTTCTGGCGGCAAGGTACTGGTGACTTCAATATCGGGGCTGGCAATGCGTTGGGCAAAGACGGCTTGGCGCAAGGCTTCGCTCAAGTCATCGACGGCAAATTTCGGCGATGGCATGCGGGCATAGCTGGAGAATTCATCGACCATGCGCCCAATGTCAGTCACTTGCCGCACAATCGTATCAGTCATGCGGATGAAGACGTCGCGGTCCGCGGTAATCACATCGGCATATTTGCGTTTAAGGCGCTCGGCCGACAATTGGATCGGGGTCAATGGGTTTTTGATCTCATGGGCAATGCGGCGCGCCACATCTTTCCAAGCCGCTTGGCGTTGAGCCGCCAACAGGCCCGACACATCGTCAAACGTCACGACCAAATCATCGCCGGCATAAGCAGCACGGACATCAAACAAAAGCGTCTCCGCGCCCACAAGGCGCTCTGCTTGGCCTTGAGCAGGATGCAGGGGGCGGGCGCTGGAAACAATTGCCATAAATTCGGGGGCGATTACAGAAAAGTCACGCCCTTCTAAGCGGTCGTCGAGTGCATGTAAGAGACGGCTGGCCGATCCATTGGCCGCGCGAACACAATTGGTGCTGTCTAAACTCACGACGCCCGCTGAAACGCCTTCAAGAACCGCTCCGATAAAAGCAGAGCGCGTTTCGGCATATTCGGCCGCCTCTTCCAAGGCGCGGCGCTGAAACTGCAACTCGCCCGTCATTTTGTTGAAGGTTGTCGCTAAGGCTGAGATTTCATCACCGCCGCCAACTTGGGCGACGCGCGCACTCATGTCCCCGCCCCGTACCCGCTCGGCCGCGTCAGCCAAGAGGCCAATCGGTGCGCTAATCCGGCCAGCCGACACCAGACCCAACCAGACCGAGCCGATCAACACCAAGAGCACGATTTCTAGATAGGCGAGTGCAAACAACAGGCGCAGCAAACCCTGACGCTCTTCAATCACTTGATAGGCATAGACTGCTGCTTTGGCCTTCTCAAACAAAGCCAATTGCCCTGGTTCTGGCAATCTGACGACGGCCAAATAGGAATTCGAAAAAGCGTCGAGTCGGTAAAGCGCGCGCACGACCGCTGAAGGGTCGATATTGATCGAAACATCGCCCGCTTGTGCGGTGGCAAAGTCCCCTGCATCGGGCATAATGAAGTCCGGCACGCCCTGCGGACGCTGGGCTTGAGCGAGCTTGGTGCCTTGGGCGTTCAACACATAGGCAGCCACAAAGCCACGTCGGTCTGCCTGTAATGCCAGATAGTCCCGATAGGCCTGTGGGTCGGCCTTGAGTTGGATGGCCGAAGCATTGAGATCCACCGCCATGGCAGCAATATCGATTTTGGTGGTCTCAGCGGTCTTATCGACGGATTGATTGCCCAAAATTCGTGTCGCTTGCACTGCCTCGCGCACCTGCTCAGAAAACCAAGCCTGGACCCCCTGCCCGATCGTCAGCGCCGAAAACAAGGCAATCAGGATCACGGGGATCACCCCATTGGCGGCAAACAACATCACAAAGCGTAGATGTAGGCGCGCACCTGTCTGGGCCTTCTTGCCAGCATTTCGCAACGCCAAGACGCGGCTACCGACACGCAGCGACAAATAGGCAATCAAGAGGCCGCTAATGACCAGGAGGGCGAGGATCCATGAACTCGCAGGGCCAACAATGTCGCCGCCGGAAACCGCAAACAATAGTCCAATAAATGTCAGAACAATTGCAGCGACATAAGCGCCCATATCGGTGACAGAGATATGAGCAGCGTCGGACAAAGCCGGGCCACGGGCGCTGACTGGACTGGAACGTGAGATCTGCTCTTGTGAACTCATGTGCCCTGAAAAGCACAATTGTGTCCAAAACGCAACAGTCTAACCTGTGTTAGGCTTTGCCTCGCCCGACATCAATGTCCAACAATGCCAAGCGCTTGCGCAAAGTGTTGCGATTAAGACCCAATATATCGGCAGCCTTGATCTGGTTGCCCCGGGTCTCCCGCAAGGTGAGTTCGAACAAGGGCCGTTCGACGGCTGCGATCACGCTTTCATGCAGATCCGTCATGGACTTACCTGACGCCGAAGCCTGCGCGATCAGCTTTGAAATGGCTGTACGTGCCACCGTTTCCAGATCGTCATCCTGGCCGACATGACCCGTCACGATGGGCTGGCTGCGCTCTCGAAAGAGTTCACGCCGAATTGTATCGGCCCCAATTACAGGGTCGGGGCTGAGTGCTGCGATGCGCCGCATAACATTTTCCAGCTCGCGCAC
>CALRLV020000142.1:0-7372 GCA_943368895.1 Ferrovibrio terrae | reverse complement strand
GTCGGTTCATCTGAAGGATCAGCCCAAGCATCTCCTTCACCTGAAAGCGCGCAAGGTAGTGATCAAGACTCAGTCCAAAGCCAACCTTCAATAAGCTCTGCATCTCAAGCAGGCACCGCGAGCGCAACATCGGGCGTTCAGTCGGCCAGTGGCCCAACGCGCTATCACCGCTTTCCAGCCCATAATCCGCAAAGTCACGCGGGAAGGTCAAAGGCCTTGAGCGCCTATTTTGCAGCCAATACGGCACGCCAGCTTCTACCTGCCAATGAAAACTCGGGTTCGTTGAACCCATCCATCCGTGAGGAGGACTAAACATGCATCCTTTCTTCAAGCCTAAGCCAGTCGGTAATCAGGCCCTATCCCCAACGCCAATAGCCACGCCCTATCAGCGGGCGGGCCAAGTCTGGGATGACCGTATGGGTCTCACCCTTTCCCATGCCCGCAATTGGCGGAATATGGCCTTCGGAACGCTTATCTTTGCTGGCTTCTTGGGAGCTGGCTGGTGGGTTCAAGCGCAACGCTCGGTCGTCAAACCGTTCATTGTGGAGGTTTCAAGCTGGGGCCAGACCCAGAAGATCACCGCACTTGATCAGACTTATCGACCCAATGAAGCCCAAGTCTCTTTTGCGCTCTCGCGCTGGGTCGCCGACGTACGCGGAAGAAGTGTCGATCCGGTCCTAATCCGTCAGAACTTCATGCGTGCCTATGATTTTACCACACCCAAATCTGCGGCCTATCTGAACACTTGGGCGCAAGAACATGATCCGTTCGCCAATGCTGGACGTGAAGCGATCGCGGTCAGCATTCTCAATGTGGTCGCAAGATCGGAAAAGACCTTCGACATTCAGTGGCGGGAAGAGAAGTTCACCAATGGCATGAGCGGCGGGGCCGAACGCTGGCGAGCTCTCGTGACTGTTCGCTTCGAGCCGCCACGCACTGAAGCCGAGCTTATGAAAAATCCACTTGGCATCAAAATCGAGGACATCTCATGGACACTCGACGCTCAATGATCACGGGTAGGGCCACGGCTTACGCCACAGGCTTGGCCTTACTTCTGACCCTGTCCTTGCCGCTGGCCATACCAAGCGATGCAGGTGCCAAAGTACGCTCAAACGAGGCTCATAGCACTGTGCGTTCTCACAGTCCCAAAAAGGCCAAGAGCGCAAAGCGACGTCCCCAAGCCCGGACAGCTCACGTCACAGATCAAACTCTAGAAGCCCGCGCGCCCAAAGTCGGTCCTGCCGCCATTCGCGCAGCAAATGCCGAAGCCTTAGCCTCCTCGCGAGCCGATGGCTTTGTGAATGCGGCGCAAGTCTTTGGTTATGAGCTAGGCCGTGTCTATGAAGTCTGGACTGCACCGATGCGGATCACCGCGCTCAGTCTGGAGCCCGGCGAGAAGATCATCAGCAAGGCGGCCGGCGATACCGAGCGCTGGATGATTGGGGACACGACTTCAGGGGAAAGTGAGACCGTCCAGACCCATCTCTTGATCAAGCCGTACAGAGCTGGCCTTGCCACCAATATGGTGGTGACCACAAACCGCCGTGTTTATCTCTTGGCGCTCAAGGCATCCGGCGAAAGCGAGGCATTTAATGCGGCAGTCTCGTGGACCTACCCACTGACACAGGCCCCCACCAGCCAAGTGGCAGTGGGGCCTGCCGAGACACAAACAAAGTCCGTAGCACCTGTACCCATCCTAAAAGCCCATGGTTCTGAAGCGTACCGGATCCGGACTGGATGGCGAAAGCCTGAATGGACGCCCGTGTCGGTCCATGATGATGGCCGGCAGACCTTCATTACCTTTCCCGAGAGCCTTGGCACGACTGAAGCCCCACCACTCTTTGTCATGAATGAACAAGGTGAGGCCCAACTCACCAATTGGCGCAAGCAAGGCAATTCCTATGTTGTCGACCGCCTGTTTCAAAAGGCCGAGCTGCGCCTTGGCGGAGAGCGTCCCCAGATTGTGAAGATCGAGCGCAGAGGAGATCAGTCATGAGCGAAAATCTAGAGCTTCCTTTGTTGAACCCCGTGGAACGGGCAGCGGCGACGCCTCCCCTACAAGGTGGCCAGACCCCGCTGAATACGCGCCTAGATGAACCCAAACCGGTCAAGATCAGGCTTGCAGCCGTTATGTCTATTTTGGGCGGTGCTGCGACCATCATGTGCGGGGCAGTGATCTTTGTCTTTGTCCTGGATCCATTCTTGAAGGTGGATGCGCGTGCCAAAGCCCGAGAAGAAAGCAAGCAGACACCCACTGGCTCGGTGAAACCTGCGGACGTCCTGAGCAATCATCCCGTCACCTATGCCGATCTGACCAAGGCAGAAACCGAGACGCCAATAGAGGATGCTGATATAGCGCCAGACATTCATCCGATCGCCGATGCAGGGCCTGCCCATTCATCGCGTGTGATTGTTAGTAGAGCCCCATCTGGAAACCTTTATCCTCCATCAAACGGACCATCACGAACAAGCGCGCAGTCCAACTCAGGCTCCAATGAAGTTGACCTCGCGCGAAAGTCAGGCTTGTTTTTTGGCGAGCCTGATTCTCGCGCCGCCATCAGCGCGGCTTCAGCTCTAACACCGTCGCTCCGCACCGATCAGCCAAGCGTTGCACGAAAGTCGGATTATCAAGAAGTCTATGGCGATCGCGCCATACTCACTCCCGTATCGCCCTATGAATTGAAGGCCGGGACAGTCATCCCGGCAGCGCTTCTGACAGCCATAGATACACAGCGTGAAGGCCGCGTTGTCGCCCTTGTCACCGAAAACGTGTTTGATACGGTTTCAGGCCAATATTTGCTTATCCCGCAGGGCGCGCGACTACTGGGCCGGTTCGATGGTGATCAGACCTATGGCGAGCGCCGCGCCTTTCTAGTCTGGGAACGGATTGTCTTCGCCGATGGGCGCTCCCTAACCCTCAATATGGAACCTGGCGTGGATAGCGCTGGTGCTGGCGGAGTAACGGGCCGGGTTGATCGGCGATTGGGCCAATTGGTGGTTGCTTCGCTCTTTTCCGGTGCGATCACAACATTGGGGGAAGCGGCAAGGCGTGATGGTGATAACAAGTCTGGCTCCTTGATGGGCGATGCTGGCGATGCCGCCTCGATTGAGGCTGCCCGAGTTGGTGGTCGCCTGATTGACCGAGAGCTTGAAGTCAAACCGACCATTCGCATTGCTCAAGGATCCAGAGTTCAGGTGCTCCTGACCCGCGATCTGATTTTGGAGCCTATGCCATGAACACAGGCCCTCTCCTCATGATTGTGCTCGTCCAAAGCTTGTTTGTTGCAAGTGCTGCTTTGCCCGCTCTCGAAACCAAACCGCCCGTGATCCTGAACGAGACCCCATCCATGGCTCTAGGTATCTATGTGCACCAGGGCGAAGTCGCGGGTATCAAACGAGGCGACATCATCGCGATGCCGATGAATAGCGCTACCCGGAATTATCTAGTCAAGAAACTTGGCTATCCAAAAGATACGATGCTGATTAAGCGGGTGGCTGGGCTCTCTGGCGATCTTGTCTGTCGTCAGGGCAGCGTGGTTACATTCAACAAAAGAACCCTGGTTGCTGCTCGTTCGGATCAGCAAGGCAATCTTCTTCCGGCCTGGAATGGCTGCCGGACCTTATCCACCAGCGAGGTCTTCCTCCTCGGCGATCATCCAGCAAGCTTTGACAGCCGTTATTTCGGTCCCGTCTCGCAGGGTGAATTGGCCGGCATCTATCGGGCGGCTGTCACATGGTAGGCCGCTTCTCTCTTCCGCTTATTCTGGCCGGGAGCCTGGCTCTGGGTACGCTGGTGCCAAACTTAGTGTTGGCCGAGCCCGTCGATTGGGCAACATCTGGGGGAACTCTTTTTGCGACTTCGGGTATCATAGACCCCGCCCCGATGAATGAGCCACCTAGCCTAAGTACGGCTCGAATGCGACCAGCTGCCGCTTTGGCGGCCCCTCCAAAAACTAGGGCCGAGGGCAAAAGCCACACTCGAGATGATCCAGAAGTTCTCGATAGTCCGTCTACAGATGATTTTGGCAAAGTACGACTTTTACCGTCCATTCAGCCCCTCGATCGACTGATTACAAGGATCGCAAACGAGACAGGTTTGGACCCGAAACTACTTCATGCGCTCGTTATCATTGAAAGCGCCTATGATAGCCGCGCCATAAGTCCGGTCGGAGCACAAGGGCTGACACAATTGATGCCAGGAACTGCTGCGGAGCTTGGCGTTAGCGATGCGTTTGATAGCGAAGAAAACCTAAGAGCAGGCGCTCGCTACCTTGCTATCCAGATCGGCCGGTTCAGCGATATAAGATTGGCACTGGCCGCCTATAATTCAGGTCCCAATCGTGTGGCCCGTTTGGGCCGTGTGCCCGATATCAACGAAACCCAAAACTATGTCCGAGACGGCATAGATTGCTATCTCGCGCTGACAGCAGGACGCGGGATCCGCAATCGAAGCCAATGTCGAACCGGAAAAGGGAGATAAATCATGGCAAAACGAAAGCCCGATGCAAGCCTTGCTGGCCAACTTGATATGTTTGGCGATTGGCCGGGACATAAGCAGCAATCATCGAACACGGTCGTGATAAATGAACTGCCACCCGGCATCAGCATAAAGCCAGCAAACTTAGATCCTGTTGCGCAGATCGACGCTGCAAGCCAAAGCACGCCCGCCAATGACCGAAATGCCCCCGAAGAATCTAAGCCGCGTCGCCGTCCGGGGCGGCCATCCGCGCACAGGCGCGAGATCGTGCATCATGGGCGCGCGTTAGGAGATCTCGACGCAAGAGCGTTGTTGCGAGCGCCGGAACTCGCAGAACTCCTAGGCTTGACCATGTCCACCTTAGCAAAGCTACGATGCTCTGGAAAAGGTCCACCATTTTATAAGTTGACCAATCAGACGGTCGGGTATCGCCAGGATGAAGTCATGGAGTGGCTGTCAGGGCGCCGGCGAGTTTCGACTTGGAAACAAAATTGGGAGTAGACATTGCAAATTTTAGCCCTGACCTCGGATTATCTGGGCTGCAAGCGCGCTTCAAGTCGGCCGTAAGAAGGTGTGTAAAGTCAGTGATATCGCTTTCAGCTACTCGAGGCCATATCCGCGTAATGCACTTGACTTTCGATCAGCAAACAAATCGGAACTGAGGTTAAGCGCCTAGTGATCTGAAGTATAAAGCAATAGGGCACCCAGACTTAAGAGATTGGATGAATGCTCCTTTGCTGACTAATCCTTTGAGGCAGATTCAAAGGCCAGCTCGCTAGAATTACATTGACTAACGCAAAAGTAGCTCGCGAGACCAATAACTACACTTGTATTTTCTACGTGCCTGTGCTGGATTAACCTTTTTGTATGAACAAGGACAAGCTATTAATGCCGCCGACATCACAGCTTGAATACAGATGCATAGTCTCCCCCCCTGCTTTGGATTCTGGCCGTAAAGGGAGGAAAATAGAGCTGTGGGCCAGGTAGAAGTAGAGCGACTCGTCCCATTAGGGGATTTCAAGCGCATTGTGATCGACCAAGCAAGGGCCTTGCTAATAGATGCCCGCTTGCGCTGTGAGATCGAGGCGGGGAACGGGTTCGTAAAGCGCGACCCGACGCTTCTAATTCGGCATACACTTCCTATAGAAGTCGTTCAAGAAATCGAAGTGATTGGAACCGCTGCTGCCAAGGATTTTCCTCAACTTGCCGTGCTTACTACTCAGTCAACCTCTTTAGCTCACAGGGCTTTAGGTTGTGAAAGTGTCGTGGAGCTACTCCAAGTTTACCGCGAACTAATGATGCTTCACTCTATCACCCAAGATACTGTACCAAAAGACAATTTTGATGTTTTCGTAGGCCCAGATGCTCTTGCGATTTCTGCGGCCCGAGTAGGAGATGATCCTGATGGAGCCCCATCGTCGGCTGTAGAGGCTGATAGGGAGGATCAAGCTTTTATTGCGGCGACGGCTAATATGATTGCGGAGGCACGCCGAAAAGGGCGGAGCCTTACACAGGATGAAAGGGCTGCCGTTGCGGCGGCTTATCGCCTCCTAGATCGTGGCGCTAAACTTCCAACTGCCTACCGAAGCATAGGAGTTTATGGGCTGAGACGCCACCAGACCTCCCTTTCGCTTGCGAATCCGGGCGAAGGACATGTCACTGTTACCTGCGCGCATTCTGATCTATTAGATGGCACAGTCGTTCATATTGAGCACATTGATCGAGACGGCGTCTCCGACCGAGAGAGGGTTGAGCCGTATAGGCTACCAGCAGCAGTTAATGCGAGCCGCGTTCGGCTCCACACCGGCGCAGCCGCACCCTGCACCGCATACGTTGGGCGACCAATCTTTGAGAATGGTGTGTCCAAACCGAGCGGGTTGGACGTTTTTTTGCCGGTTGATTTCGAGCGCGATCTCCTCAAGACTGCTCACACCGTCGCCAGCGCCTGCACATGTATGTTTATGAACGGAGTGGCAGACTGCAAAATCGCAATTGAGCGTATGAGCTACCGCCAAGCCTTAGCATTTATGCGCGCTGTCGCAGGCAACGTTATCAGGGATCCGACACGTCAATTTCTCTCCGCTGCGTTCAACATTAATCTGCCGGTTTGGGACGACCGAGCGGACGAAGGTAGCCTAGTTACAGATCGCCTAAGCATAGCAAGGCTTGGCATTGAGCTTGCGTGCGATGGTAGATTTGACAAGGTGACTTGGGACGGAGCAACTAACCAAGTGCCTAGTTTTCCTATTATAGAGCAACTAGCTTTTGGCCAATGGGTAGAGCTTGTGCATAATGCGCACGAACGGGGACTCGAAACCTACATTTCCGCAGGGCTTGTGCCGGCGCATATGCGGGCTTGCGTATTCACAGGCGTCGACGGAGTAGGCATCGGCACAAGTCTTCACTATCGACATCCTCAAACGAATGCAATTGGGCAGCTTAAACCCGAGGCAATCCGACAAGTCCTCGCTGTTCGCGATGCCGCCGCCGTCGAGGCAATGGGGCGGGGAGCCTTCCTTCTTGCATATTGGGATCGCCTCTATTTCGAAGGCGTGCTTCCAATAGACCTCGACGCCGAGCGGCGCGCGCTTTTTACTGTTCTCCGGGATCAGAACGAGGCGGCTGTTGTCGAGATTATCAGTCGCCACGTTACGCCGCGCACTATTGAGACCGACGAACATCCGCTATTTGCTCAGGCAAAACGTATTATCGCATCAAGCCAATACGTCCCAATAGGACCTGACCGGTTTGGCGAGTCGGCATGGAAAAAGCGCTTAGGCCTGGCGACGCAGTTCTTAACGTCGAGGGATCTAGCAGGATTAATGGAGGCTCTAAAATGATACCTGGCCGAAGGGGTTTTTACGAGGGAACTGATAAGGAAGGCAATTTCTGGCA
>CALRLV020000141.1:0-7450 GCA_943368895.1 Ferrovibrio terrae | reverse complement strand
TCTTGGGCGTACAGCCTTATCCAACCGGGGCGCATGGTCAGCGTCGTATTCCGGGCCAGTCCGTTAATCTGGCCCACCTATTTGGCGCAAACCCTGCGCCCCGGTACCTCTGCTTCTTACCGAAGCATAAGGCGTACCCCCGGTGGTTTCCACGCGGGGCTATTGGTGCTGTTTTACCCGAAGAAGCAGTTTGGTGTTCCTCTCGAACCACCCAAACAAAAAGGCCCCAGTCTTGCGACCAGGGCCTTGATTTCAAGCGAAGAAAGATTGGGCTTAGTCAGCCTTTTTCTTGGCTGGTGCTTTCTTCTTAGGTGCTGGCTTTTCGTCTGCAGCGGCCTCAGCTGGGGCCTCTTCGGCAGGAGCGGCTTCCTTCTTGGCTTTCGCCTTGGCTGGAGCCTTTTTGGCTGGCTTTGCTTCAGCGGCTGGCGCCACTTCATCTTCGCTTTCAAGCTCAGCACGGGAGACGGTCACATCGGTGACTTTGGCCATTTGCAGAACAAAGTCGACGACCTTTTCTTCGTACAAAGGCGCACGCAGGCTGGCGACCGCATTTGGGTTCTTTTGGAAGAACTCAAAAACTTGACGCTCTTGGCCGGGATAACGCGAAGCTTCGGCTTGAATGGCGCGCGCAACTTCTTCGTCTTTCACTTCCACGCCATTGACGCGGCCGAGTTCAGCCAAGACAAGACCCAAGCGCACGCGACGCTCAGCAATCTTGGTGTATTCAGCCTTCAGCTCGTCTTCCGACTTGCCAGCATCTTCTGGATCTTCATTGCCAGCAGCCTTGTCTTGGGTCACTTGCGCCCAAATGGCGTCAAATTCAGCGGCCAACATTTTCGGAGGCAAGTCGAAGCTATGGGTGGCGTCCAAAGCGTCGAGCAACGAGCGCTTGGCTTTTTGGCGCGACAATTGAGCCAATTGATCTTCGATGTTCTTCTTGATCGCGTCCTTCAAGGTCGCGAGGTCCGACAAGCCGATATTCTTGGCCAGGTCATCGTCAATCTTGGTCTCAACGGCCTTTTTGACTTCAACCACGGTGACGTCAAAGGTCGCGGCCTGACCGGCCAAGGTGGCGACACCATATTCAGCTGGGAAAGTCACGTTCAGGACTTTCTCATCGCCAGCTTTTACGCCGACCAATTGCTCTTCAAAGCCCGGGATATAGGTGTTGGAGCCCAGAACCACGGTGGAACCGTCGGCCTTGCCGCCGTCAAATTCAACGCCGTTCAACTTGCCGACGAAGTTGCAAACAACTGCATCGCCATTAGCGGCTTTGCCCTTCTTGACTTCAAAGGACTGCGACTGCTTGGCAATCTCGGCCAAGGCTTCGTCGATTTCTGCTTCGGTGGCTTCGGCAACTGGACGGGTCACCGACAGGCTTTGCAGGTCAGCTGGGGTGAAGTCTGGCATGATGTCGAGTTCGACATCAAACGTCAGATCAGCTTTGCCGTCCATCACATCGCCCAGATTGCCCAAATTGGTGACGTCTGGCTGGCTGGCCGCGCGGATGCCATTGGACGAAACCGTGCCTTCAATGCCTTCTTGCACCAGTTCATTCAACAAATCGCCCATGATGGATTTGCCATACATGCGCTTCACATGAACCACAGGCACTTTGCCTTTACGGAAGCCCTTGATGTTCAATTGAGGTGCCAATTCTGCGATCTTGGCATCGGTGCGCGTGGCAATCAGACTGGCGGCAAAGGTGACGCCATAGACGCGGCTGAGGCCTTCTGCAGATTTTTCGACGATTTGCATGATGATGTCCTAAAAAGGAAGCGGATTACGCGGGTTGATGGGATAGCGCTGGGGCCTAAGCCCGCAAGGTGCGCGGCTATGCCACGATGTGGGACATATGTCTATGCCGGGTGCAGTAAGTGGTGCGGTCGGGGGGAGTCGAACCCCCACGCCTTGCGGCGCTGGAACCTAAATCCAGTGCGTCTGCCAGTTCCGCCACGACCGCGTTCCGACGGGGCTTTTGGGCCAAGCTGGCGCGCGGGTCAACCAAGGGGTGCAGGTGGATGTGCCTTGGGGGTGATCAACTGCATACCTAAATGTCTCAGACCATGGTGCAATCATGGTAAAGTAAGGGCCTTCCTAGCAAAAACGGTCAAATTTGCTGGGAATCTGTCTCGAATTCTGCGACACTCTCATCCAAGAACCTTGCAGGGCCAAAAAGCAAAATGTCGGATTTTGACGTCGCCTATGATAAAAACGCAGATGTTTTGTATGTCTCAACCAAGCTGACGGGGCCAAGCTATACGTCGGAAGGCGCTAATGGCATTGTATGGAGCCACCAGATTGCCGATGGCCGCTTGGTGAGCATGACAGTGCTGGACTTCAACGCCCAGTGGCAAAACCGTCTGGCCTTTTTGACAGAACAACTCACAGAACAATTGCACGCCCCGGGCCCTGTGGGGCCGATGGGCCACGCTAGATCGGCGAACTAAAGCTGGCCGTAATCGCCTTCGATGCCTAAGAGCGCGCGTCCGGCCAGTTCCAGTGAGCCGGGGGCGACCATGATGTGTTGGGTGGCGACATGGGCGTCGCGGAAGCGGCGTTGCAGGGTGCAGCTCTCATAGACAGATGTCCCCCCGCCCAGCTCGTGCATCATGCGGGTGATGTCGGCACAGGTGCGCACCGCGTGCGTGGCCGCAATGCGCAAGTTTGCGCGGTCCTCCAGCGTCAAAGCCCCGGTCCGGCTGGCCCCCTCAAAAGCGGTCTCAGCGCTATCGAGTAGATAGGAGCGCGCTGCCCGTAACATGCCTTCGGCTTTGGCCACATCAACTTGGGTCGAGCCCCGCTCTGCTAAGGGCCGACGTGCCCCCGTTGGGACCTTGCCGCCAGCAAGGCTGACCAGATCATCAATCGCCCCGCGCGCATTTCCAAGTGCGACTGCGGCTATCGACATAGCGAGAAGACCAAAGGCTGGAAAAGCATAAAGCGGCCGCTCGATCCGGGCCTTGTCGTCGGTCAAAGAGACCGAGCGGTCTGCCGGGATTAGCACGTCAGTTACGGCCAGATCGCCACTGCCTGTGCCCTTCATCCCCATCGCATGCCACGTATCAATCAGCTCGACCTGGTCGCGCTCAAACCACATCATGCGCGCTTGGGGTGGTCCATCGCCCATGGTCAAAGCCCCACCGACAAGCCACGTACAATTGGCGCTGCCAGAGCCCCAATTCCACCGCCCCGTCACGCGGTACTGATCGCCCTCGCGCACCGCCTTGCCTTTGGGCGCAAACACGCCGCCGGTAATGATATTGGGGTCCGCCCAAATTGTGCGCGCATGATGGTCAGGGAGATAGGCGGCATTGATCGCCGTGGTCGCACCAATCATGATGCACCAGCCCACTGAGCCAAGGGCATTGCCCATGACTTCAATGATCTCAATCATGCGTGCAGGTGCCAGCTCCAGCCCGCCATAGTCAGCAGGCAAGGCCATGCGGAAAAAGCCAGCCTCGGCAAGTGTTCTCGCAAGGTCTGCCGGTAAACGCCGCGCAGAATCAATCTCATCGGCGCGCGCGGCGACTTTGGCTTTGAGGGCGTGGGCTTGGGCTAACAGGTCAATCATGGGCCTACACTGACCCATTCCGCTCTGATCGACAAGGACCTTTGGAGACGAGAAATTACTCCCCCTCGTCTTCTTCCATCTCATAATTGCCGAAGACATTTTGCACGTCATCGTCATCTTCCAAGATGTCGATCAATTTGCGCAAGCTAACTGCGGCGTCACCGGTCACTTCGATACGGGCATGGGGCCGCCAAACGACATTGGCAGCCTCTGCATCGCCAAAGCGTTCGGCCAAAGCGGTGGAGACTTCGCTTAAGCTCTCAAATGTGCAGGTGATGGAATGACCATCAGCATCGCTTTCAACGTCATCTGCACCAGCTTCGAGCGCGGCTTCCATCATGTCGTCTTCACTGGCGACAGAGGCTGGGTAAAAGATCTCACCCACGCGATCAAAGCCGGAGATCACCGAATTGGTGGTGCCGAGATTGCCGCCAGCCTTGCTCAGATAGCTGCGAACATTGCCACCCGTGCGGTTGAGATTGTCGGTCAGGGTCTCAATGATCAGGCCGATGCCGCCGGGAGCATAGCCTTCATAGCGCACCATCTTATAGTCTTCACCACCAGCAGCCGAAGCTTGGCTGATCGCGCGTTCAATCCGGTCCTTAGGCATGGACACGGCGCGCGCATTGGTCACGGCCAAACGCAGACGTGGGTTCATTGCTGGGTCAGGCAGACCAGACTTAGCCGCCGTGGTGATTTCACGGGCAATCTTGGTAAAGGCCTTGGCGCGGACTGCGTCTTGGCGACCTTTGCGGTGCATGGTGTTTTTAAATTTCGAATGGCCGGCCATGGTCGGGTCTATCTCTTGAGTTTTGGAAGGTGAGTTTCGCGCTGCGATTTAGCAGGGTGTGTCGGAAAGTGCCACAGGGTGGTGCTGTTACGCGCCTAGCCATCCACCAAAGGCACAGCTTGTTTCAGGCCAACGCCCACACGGATAGGCTCTGCCCGCAGGGCAAGGCCCGTCTTATCATCGGTCTCGACAAAGATACCTGAAGCAAGGCCTTGGCCTTCGGCAGGCTCATGGCGTTGATAGGGCATGCGGGAAGAAAGTTTGCGCACAGCGATATGCTTATTCATGCCGATTACGCTGTCATAATCGCCGCACATGCCAAGCTCGGTCTGAAACGCTGTACCACCGGGCAGAATGCGGGTGTCAGACGTGGGCACATGGGTGTGGGTACCAAACACGAGGCTTGCTCGACCATCTAGAAAATGGCCCATGCCCTGCTTCTCGCTGGTGGCCTCGCCATGCACCTCGACAATAACGGCATCGGCAACAAGGCCCAATGGGCTTGCGCTCACCTCCCGTTCCACCGCGCTAAACGGGCAGTCGAGTGCATCCATAAAGACCCGCCCCATCACGGTAACAACCAACACATTGCGGTCGCCCATTTGAAACAGATTGGCCCCACGCCCCGGTGCCATGGTCAAAGGCGGATAATTGGCGGCACGTAGCAAGCGTGGCTCGCGGTCAATGTAGGCAATGGCCTCACGCTGGTCCCAGGCATGATTGCCAAGGGTCAAACAATCCGCGCCTGCTTCAAACAATTCATTGGCGATGGATTCAGTCAGGCCAAAGCCGCCAGCAGCGTTTTCAGCATTCACGCCAACAAAATCGAGGCGCAAGCGCCGCTTTAATTCTGGCAGCCGCTCGCACAGGGCTACTCGCCCTGCACGGCCTACCACATCGCCAAAAAAAGCAAGTCTCATTCTATCCCACTCTATGTTGGGATGGGGTATGCCTCAATCGGCGTGATAATCCAATCCAAGCGCTGATCATGGGGTTCAATGGGAATGTGGGCGACTTCTTGGGCGGCAAAAGCCACACCGATGGCCAGCACGGTACCTTCTGCGCGCAAAGCCTGTAGGGTGCGATCATAATGGCCTTGGCCTTGCCCCAATCTGTTGCCCCCTCGGTCAAACCCCAACAGGGGTACGATCACTATGTCGGGTCGAACCTGTGGCAGATGGGCTTTGGGCTCCATCACGCCCCATGCGCTCTTTTCAAGCTGGTCTGGATCATCGGGATCGCACAGATGAAATGTCAGGCCAGACCCCTCGCCGCCCTTTGGTGGCGTGCGCGGCAAACAGAGTTTTGCGCCTTGAGCTGCCAATGCCCGCATCAACGGAAGGGGATCAATTTCGGTCTTGAAGGGGATATAGCCTGCAACCACGCGGCCCTGTATGCACGGAAACAAGGCAGAAGATTGGGTCAGAAGCCCAACCCCTGCCTCAGGCTCTACAGACTGGGCCTTGACACGGGCTGCGATCAAGGCCGATCGAAGTTCAGATTTGACTTCAACCATCACTGCCAAACCCATCAAAAGGCTATTAAAATAGGAAAAGGTTGGTGGATCCGCAAGGACCGTGAGAAGGTAACTCGTCCCCGTGCGACCTGGATAACCAGGTGGGTGCCAGATGACAGGAACCACGGTTCCAACCAGCGCCAGCTCCCGACGAGTGAGTTAGGTCGGCGGGACGTAGACTTCCCACGCGAACCACAGAACCACCAAGGGCTTAGGTATGCCTGATGGGGCTGGCTTGCAAGGGGTTAGCTCTTCGCCGCCAATAGACGCTCATTCATCAGAGCCATAATCTTTTCGTTCGCCGCGACGATTGAGCCGGTCTCCATGAAGTCCCCGCCATAAATTTCAGCGCACACGCCACCCGCTTCGCGCACCAGCACAACGCCAGCGGCAATGTCCCACAGCTTCAAATCATGTTCCCAGAAACCATCAAACCGGCCAGCAGCCACCCAAGCCAAATCAAGCGAAGCCGCGCCGAAACGGCGAATGCCGGCAACGCGCTGGGTGAATTGGTGCAATTCCTTGAACATTTGCGAATGGCCGGGCTTGCCTTGGAACGGAATACCGGTTGCCAGAACGCAATCACCCAAGGTCTTGCGTGCCGCAACCCGCAAACGCTTGTCATTGTGGAAAGCCCCACGCCCGGTTTCAGCCCAATAGAGGTCATCGGTGATTGGGTTATAGACAACGCCAGCCACCAAGCGGCCTTCGCGTTCAAGGGCGATGGAGATCGCCAAGTGCGGAATGGCATGGACGAAATTGGTGGTGCCATCAATCGGGTCGACAATCCAGCGATTGGTCTTGTCGGTACCTTCAACCATGCCGCGTTCTTCACCCAGAAAACCATAGCCAGGGCGCGCTTTGCTCAGCTCTTCAAACAGGATTTTTTCGGTCTTGAGATCAGCAGCGGTAACAAAATCGGAAGGGCCCTTTTTTGCCAATTGCAGGTTTTCAACTTCACCAAAATCTCGGCTGATGGCTTTGCCAGCTTTGCGGGCGGCGGCGATCATCACGGTCAGAAGCGGACTGACTACGCTCATAGGGGGCTCTCTTCACGATGTTAAACAGCAGATGTGCCGGGCCTTTACCCTATGTGGGTGTATTTGGATAGGGGGCAGCACGGTAGGAAGGCCCCTCTCCCTCTGGGAGAGGGGTTGGGGTGAGGGCATTTACACTCTTAAATGTAATTATATCATGCCCATTATGCCTGATGTTCCTGCAAAGCTATTAAAGCGCGCCCGGTCTTTGCGACGATGCGCAACCAAAAGCGAAGACATCTTCTGGAAACGTGTTCGTAACGGTCAGATTTCGGGGCTAAAGTTTCGTCGCCAAGTACCAATTCATGGCCTCATCGTCGATTTTGCCTGCTTTTCTCACCGTCTGGTGGTAGAAATTGATGGTGGAATTCATGGCCTTTCAGAAGTCCAACAGCGGGATCGAGATCGTGATGCGAAGCTCCAGCATTTTGGCTATCGAGTTTTGCGATTTTCCGATCGCGCCATTTTTGAGGAGTTGGAGACGGTGATTGGTCTCATTGAGGAATATACGCGATTGCCTTAGCCCTCACCCC
>CALRLV020000140.1:0-7453 GCA_943368895.1 Ferrovibrio terrae | reverse complement strand
CAGGACGATTACTTCAACCTCGGCCCCCGCACCTTGGAAGGGATCGACATTGGCTTGAGCTATGACCTCCGGACCGAAAAGTACGGCAATTTCAGTATTGATTTAGCCGGTTCCAAATTGACGGAATTCCAACAGTCCGCGTCGCCCTTGCAGCAAGAGCTGATCGACGCCAATGCGGCTGGCAAGTTCGGCACGGGGGTGACGATCACGCAAGCGGGCAGCCAAATTCAGGTCAATGGCAATCCAGAATGGCGTGCCACTGCAAACCTCACCTGGCGCAAAGGCCCGCTTAGCGTCGGTGCTCTGGTCAGCTATGTCGGCCCGGTCTTTGACACCGGCACTTTGCTGGTGGATGGGCAAAACTATCAGCTAGAATCCATGACGACGGTCAACACCTATGTTCAATACCGGAAGGACGGCTATCGGGCCCGCTTTGGCGCACGTAACGCGTTTGACCAAAAGCCGCCGCTCAGCTCGTCTAATTATGGCTTCTTGGGTTCTTTGCATGACCCAATTGGTCGTATGTTCTATCTAGAACTGTCCAAGGACTTCTAAGGACTAGCGAAACACATCAAAGGCCTCTTTCAGCTGCCCTGCTTGAAAGAGGCCTTTGTGTCTTGGTTGTTCGGGTTGAATTTTTAGCGGGAAAGAAGCAGCGATGAAGCAAACATCTCACCTGATGCGTTTGGTTGTAGGGGTTGTTGTTTCGGCCTCGCTGGTTTTCACCCCCGTTCACGCCCAGCGCAAGCAGCTTCTTGAATATCCCAGCATTCACTCACCCGTTGTCGGCCAGTCCGGCATGGTGGTCACCCAAAATGCAACCGCGTCCAAAGTCGGCGCCGACATCATCGCGCAAGGCGGTAATGCGGTAGATGCTGCGGTCGCCATTGGTTTTGCCTTGGCAGTGACATTGCCTCGCGCAGGCAATATTGGCGGCGACGGCTTTATGCTGATCCATGATCAAGCCACCGGCAAGCAAGATTTTATCGACTTTCGTTCCGTCGCCCCGAAGGCCGCGACTCTTGCGATGTTCATTGACAATGCGGGCAAGGAAAGCCCGATCGCGGGCAGGGGCTATCTGGCCCCATCGGTGCCTGGAACGGTCGCTGGCCTCTATTTGGCTCATCAGAAACATGGCAAGTTGCCCTGGGCACAAGTTGTAGCCCCGGCGATCGCTCTGGCACGTGACGGGATCGCCATCACGCCAGACGAAGCCTTTGTGTTTGAATGGGCGAAAGAACGTCTCTCGACCAGCGAAGCTGCCAAGCGGGCCTTCTATAAACCAGACGGCAGTCTCTATCGCGCCGGTGAAGTCCTGAAGCAGCCAGACTTGGCTTGGACTTTGACCCAAATCGCCCAGCGGGGCGCAGATGGGTTTTACAAAGGACCTGTTGCGAAGAAGTTTGCCGCCGATATGGCGCGCCATCAGGGTCTAATCACCGAAGCAGATCTTGCCGCCTATCGCGCCGTGGAACGCGAGCCTTTGCGCGGTACGTATCGGGGGATCGACATCGTCACCGCACCTCCTGCCAGTGCAGGCGGCGCGACCATGCTCAATATCCTCAATATTCTCGAAAACTTCGACCTCTCGGCCACGCGTGCAGGCTCTGCGCGTTCCTTGCATCTGATGTCTGAAGCGATGAAGCTCGGCTACATCGATCGCGCAGAAGTTCTAGGTGACACCGATTTTGTCAAAGCCCCCGTGAAGGGCTTTATTTCAAAGGCCTATGCCCAGGAGCGGGCAAAGAGCATTGACCCAAACCAAGCCACTGAAGTGAAAAAACTGACTGTGGGTGATCCGCTTCGCTTTGAAAGCCCGTCTACCACGCATTATTCGGTGGCCGACCCCGAAGGCAATGTAGTCAGCACCACTTACACTTTGGGGGCAGACTTCGGTTCTGGCGTGATGATTGATGGGACAGGCATTCTTCTGAATAATCAGATGAATAATTTCGATCATGAAGGGGCTTTTGAGGCGCAAAAGAACGGCACACCGCCGCCCTTGAACGCGATGGCACCGGGCAAGCGCATGTTGTCGACCATGATGCCGACAATTGCTTATAAGGATGGCAAGCCCTGGCTGGTGGTGGGAACCCCCGGTGGCAGCACCATCATCACCACAGTCACCCAACTCATCGTTAATGTGATCGACTTCAAGCTAAATATTGATGAGGCAACTCACCAGCCGCGCATCTATCAGGGCTGGACCGATACACTTCGGGTGGAGCCAAACTTTAATCCAGACACGGTCGCCTTGCTTGAGCGCATGGGCCATAAAGTGACATCGGATGAAACCATGGGCAGTTCTCAGTCTATTGTCATCGAGAATGGGCTTTTCCTTGGCGCGGCCGATCCCCGACGTCCAGGGGCCTTGGCTGTCCCGGTGAAAGCGCGCCGTTAAGACTGGTCATCGACAGGGAATAGCTTGATTGTTGCGACCTATGTCATAGGTTGAGATCGGTTGAGCCCGAGGGATTTTTTCATGCAAGCCACGCTATCCCCACTAAAATTCCAAGACCCGTTGCGAACCGCAAAGGGGGAGGAGCGGGCCTTTGTAGCCTTTGAAGGCTTTCAGACGCTGTGGTTCAATACCGGTACCTTGTGCAACATCACCTGCGTCAATTGCTATATTGAAAGCTCTCCTACCAATGACCGCTTGGTCTATTTGACACCCCAAGAGGTCGTACCCTTTCTTGAGGAGTTGGCAGAAGTGCAGCCGGGACCTGTCGAGATTGGCTTTACAGGTGGCGAGCCTTTCCTGAACCCCGATATCATTGAAATCCTGACTCTGACTTTAGAGCGTGGCCATCCGGTTCTGCTTTTAACCAATGCCATGCGACCCATGATGCGCCCTCGGGTGCAAGAAGGCATCAAAGGCCTGATCGCCCGCTTTGGCCACCAATTGACGTTCCGCGTCAGCCTCGATCATTGGAGCGCTAGCTTCCATGATCAAGAACGCGGTGAGGGGGGCTTTGACGAGACCTGTGTGGGGCTTGATTGGCTGGCGGCCCAAGGCGCAAAGCTCGCCATTGCCGGGAGAACCTTGTGGGGCGAAAGCCAAGAAGCCAGTCAGGCTGGCTTTCGGGCATTGGTCGCCGCGCGCAATTGGCCGATAGACGTCGAAGCACCTTTGGCGCTCGTCCTGTTTCCAGAGATGGATGCCCGCGTCGATGTGCCGGAAATCACCCCGGCCTGTTGGGGGATATTAGGGGTCGACCCAAAAGGCCTAATGTGCGCGAGCTCTCGCATGATCGTCAAACGCAAGGGTGCAGCCGCTCCAGTCGTTTTACCCTGCACCTTGTTGCCCTATGAGCCGGAATTTGAAATGGGTGAAACCTTGGCGGGAAGCCTTGGATCTGTCCGTTTGAACCATCCCCATTGCGCCAAATTCTGTGTTTTGGGCGGTGGTTCGTGCTCTGCTTAATCCCAAGTCCGACCTAATAGGCCGCCAAGGTCTTCCAATAATTGGGCTTCTGAGGTCACTTTAATAGTGCGCATCCCCATGGCCTTGGCAGGCTTTAGATTGATGCCCAAGTCATCGAGATAAATGCAGCCTGCCGGGTCCACGCCGAGTGTCTCGCACATCATTTGATAGATGCGCGGGTCGGGTTTGCGAACCCCAATCTTGGAGCTTTCAATGACATGGTCGAAAACGGCCATTACTTCGCCAACGGCTTGGGCCTTTTCCTTGGTTCCCGCCATACCGGCACCATGGCCCACGGGCACGTTGTTGGTGATGCAGCCTAGGCGATAGGTGCCTTTCAACGATTTGAGCGCAGCGATAGCTCCAGGCCTTAAGTCGCCAGCCAGCAAGGCCAATACATCACGTCCAGCCACTTTATGACCCAGGGCAGTACTTTCGGCAGTGAATAAGGCGTCGAAGGTTGCGGCATCAATCTCGGCCCGTTCAAACAGAGCCCAAGCATTGGTATCTGGGTTCACGCTATTGACTTGGCGAATGAAATTCTCGGGCAGACCACTTTGCCGCTCATAGCGGGCGAAGGCCTCAAACGGCGACGAAGTTAAAACCCCGCCGAAATCCCAAATTACTGCTGCCGTCTCAACCATTTTGCCTGCCTCTGCTCTTCAGGCCAGCTTAGGCGCTTTTGCGCGCGCGGTTCAAGCCAGACGTCCCATTGACCGCAGGCTTCACGACAGTCAAATTCGGCACATGCTTTTGTATATCGCTATAAATCCTAATGGCGTAAATCGTCGTCTTGTTTAGGTGCTAACTTCGCCTTTGACGCGAAGATCGAGGTGAATATTACTCTTTTATCATGTATATACATGATTTTTATTGACTTTATAAATTCAAAATGACTTTCTGCTCTTGGTAACCACCACTTGAATATCTGCATAGTCGCACCAAGTAACGTTTGTAAGGTCGTATCAATGAAACGCATCGCCCTTTGGTCTGCATCGGCATGCTTGCTGGCTCCCGCGCTGGCATCCGCTCAACAGCCGCTCAATCTTCAAATGCCGGCGCAAGCTAAGGCTGGGCAATGTTTTGCGCGCGTCCTTATTCCAGCGACTTATCGCACCGAAGCCGTGCCCATGGTGATCCGTGATGCGCATGATAGCGTGCAAGTCAGCGACCCCGTATTTAAGACTGAAGTAAAGACATTCCAGGTGAGCGATGCGTACAAGGATTATGTCGTAACGCCCCCCACCTTCCGGACTGAACAACAGAAGATCGTTGTTCGTCCTGCCCATGAGCGCTTGCGTGCTTCCCCGGCCGTGATTGGAACCCGTCCCGTAACAGTGGTGATCCGCGAGCCACGACTGGTTTGGCGTCCCGGTAGCAAGGGCTCAGATGTGCGCCGCATTGATGCGGCCACGGGCGAAGTTTATTGTCTGGTTGAAGAGCCAGCTAAGACCGCAGTGATGCAGCGCGAGGTGCAAATCGCACCAGCACAAGTCACGCGTGAGCATGTACCTGCGCTCGAGGAAACTATTGAGCGTCGGTTTCTTGTCACGGCACCCTCTGTCCGTGAGGTCTTCGTTAAGGCCGACACCAAGAATGTGAAAGTCGACACCTTGGTGGAGCCCGCCCGTGAAGTCCGCACCAAAGTAGAGGCCCGTATGGGCACCATGCAGCGCGAAGTTGAAGTAACACCAGAGCGTTATGACTGGGTGCCGGTGGTGTGCGTCGATACGCCTGAGGGCAAGCACTCTGTCCAAGCCGTGCAACGCGCCTTGGCCGCCCGCAAACTCTACACCGGTCCAATTGACGGCGTAATTGGTCCAAAGACCCGGCAGGCGCTTTCAGCTTTCCAACAAGCCAATGGGCTTCATGGCAAAGGAAGTTTGACTGTCGAAACCACCCGCGCGCTGGGTTTATAGGTAATCGATCGTTTTTGATTGCTTGAGAGTCTTCGTCAGCGGATTACTTCTCAGTTGATCTGAACCGAAACTCTTGCGCTAATTATTTCTTCGGGTATCAGTTTCGCTACTTTGGAGAGCTTTTGCTTTGGCTGCATCAACTTCGATTCCCATAACCATTCTGATTGTCGATGATAATCAGCATATGCGTGGAATCTTGAAAGAGTTGCTGCGCGCGGCTGGCGTTAATGACATCAAGGAAGCGTCAGACCCGGTTGAAGCCTTTGAGTATATGAAGGCCAGTTCGGTCGACTTGCTTTTGGTCGACCTAGCTATGCCGCTCATTGATGGTGTTGAGTTCACCAAAATGATCCGGACCAGCCAAGATAGTCCAAACCCATTCCTACCGATTATTATGATCACAGGCCATTCGGAACGCTCTCGGGTCAGCGCAGCGCGCGATGCGGGTGTAAATGAGTTTTTGGTGAAGCCAGTCACGGCCAAAAGCTTGATGGAACGCCTAACCTTGATCGTGAACAAGCCGCGCAATTTTGTGAAGAGCAAGCATTATTTCGGTCCAGATCGTCGCCGTAGGCCAGACCCGAATTATGGTGGCAGCGAGCGCCGTAAAGACCTGCAAGCCAAGGGCTAAGGGCAGCTCCATCTGCCTCCTGTGGTACATTGAATTTTGGGTCCAATTCTTTGACGAGAAATGACTCGCCAATTTCGCTTAGGAATTGCTGAAATAATTGCAGCAAAAAACCTCAGATAATTTGCTGAATAATATAGGCTTTTCGACGATTTTTTATGTGCTGTTTTTTGAGGTGAAAAAAACGATTGCGCCACGGAAAAATAGCCTTATACGCGCTTCTTCCGGCGGACCTGGAAACAGCATCCAGTCCACTAACGCCCCCTCGGGCCCAGGCCACACGGCAGCGGCTTCCATCCCCGCTTCCGGCGTAAGCTTCCAAGGGCGGACCTGACTTACATCCGGGTAAGGATCGGTTCTCCGATTTTTGCCTAGCATGTCCGACTAACGCCGGCCTGGGTTTAGATCATAGGGGGGTCCGCATGGATCACTTCAATTCTGCGCACGACGCTGTCGTGAAGCTGCGTCCGGATGTGCCATTGGCTGTCAACCGTCCGCATGTTGTACGGGCTGCTGCACGTTGGTTCCTCGACTCTTTCGAGGGAGACATTCTCTATGCCGTGAAGGCAAACCCTTCGCCTTGGGTTCTCGAAGCCCTATGGCGTGAGGGCGTACGTCATTTTGACGTCGCCTCGGTCAATGAATGCAAGCTGGTGCGGGACATGTTCCCAACTGCCACTTTGGCCTTCATGCATCCGGTGAAGAATCGCGCCGCGATTGCACGCGCTTATCATGAGTTTGGCTGCCGTATTTTCGCGTTGGATTGCGTGGAAGAACTGCAGAAAATTCTCGATGAGACGGGTGGCGCGACAGATCTGACCTTTGTTGTGCGTCTGCGCGTCAGCAATGCCGACGCGAGCCTGAAGTTGGAAGCCAAATTTGGTGCTATGGGCGAAGAAGCCGTTTCGCTTCTGCGTCGTGCCCGTGCGGCAACCCAAGAAGATTTGGGTGTGTCGTTCCATGTCGGCAGCCAATGTATGAACCCCAGCGCTTGGCGCGCCGCGCTTCGTGAAGCCTCGCAATTGATTATTCAAGCGGGTGTCACCATCGATGTGGTGGATGTTGGCGGGGGCTTCCCATCCATCTATCCGGGCATGAACCCGCCACCGATGCAGCTCTTCGTCGATGAAATTCACCGCGTGTTCGATGCGATGCCGGTGACGATGAATTGCAAACTGTGGGCCGAACCCGGCCGCGCCTTGGTAGCGGAAGCGACGTCAATCGTGGTCAAAGTCGACCTTCGCAAGGGTGACGCGCTTTATATCAACGACGGCTCCTATGGAAACCTGTTTGACGCAACCCACGTCAATTGGGTTTATCCAGTTTCCTTGATCCGTCCCGATGGTGGCACGCAGTCGAAATTGGCCGACTTCCGCTTCTATGGGCCGACTTGTGAC
This sequence comes from Ferrovibrio terrae, assembly GCA_943368895.1. Classification (GTDB taxonomy): domain Bacteria; phylum Pseudomonadota; class Alphaproteobacteria; order Caulobacterales; family Aquidulcibacteraceae; genus Aquidulcibacter. Next base: position 85 of record CALRLV020000140.1, on the reverse strand, counting down.
TCGATGGATGCCGCCAAAGGTCCGTTCCGTTTGCCAGCCGATATTGGCGAAGGTGATTGGATCGAGATTGGCATGTTAGGGGCCT
>CALRLV020000139.1:0-7552 GCA_943368895.1 Ferrovibrio terrae | reverse complement strand
TTTGGCCCAGTTTGCAGCAGATTTCGGCGTGCAAGACTTAGGCCTCGTCAAGACAGAGCCCTTCTCACAATGGGTGATTGAGGATCATTTTACGGGAGAGCGACCTCAGTGGGAATTGGCTGGCGCGCAATTCACCCAAGACGTCGCATCCTGGGAAATGGCAAAGCTGCGCCTGTTGAATGGCGCCCATTCTGCCCTCGCCTATCTCGGCAATTTGGCAAGTTATCAGACCGTTGATCAAGCCATGGCCAATCCAGCCTTTGAGCGCTTTGTCGATCACCTTCAAGATGAAGCCGAAAGCACGCTGACCCCACCTCCGGGCCTTAATCTCGCGGCCTATCGAAGCGACCTCAAGCGGCGGTTTAAGAATGCGGCCTTGATGCATAAGACCTATCAGATCGCGATGGATGGCTCGCAGAAACTGCCGCAGCGCTTATTGGCGACGATTGCGACCCGGATAGCGCGCGGGCAAGACTTTGCCTGCCTCGCGCTCGCCGTGGCCAGCTGGATGCGCTGGCAAGCGGGCGTCGACGAGCACGGTCAGACTTATGAGGTCCAAGACCCGTTCGCCGCCCAAACCCATGCGCTGTATCAGAGGGGCCGGAACGGATTTGAGAAGGCAGCAAGCCTGTGTTCACTCGAAGCTGTCTTCGGCCCTAACCTTGCGCGAGAGCCTCGTTTTGTAACCGCCGTCGGGGCAGCCCTCGACACACTCCTGAAAGTAGGTGCGCGCGCGTCGGTCGAAGCGCTGGTTCAGAAGGAGGTTGCACTATGAAAGTCCTGCGCCTGAATTCAGCCGATGATGTCGGCATTGCTTTAGCGCCCTTGGCCGCAGGTGACGCTCTAGGCATTGGCGATATCTGCGCCCGCGAACCCATCGCAGCCGGGCATAAAGTCGCCTTACGGCCGATCCAAGCAGGCGAGGCCATCGTCAAATATGGGGCCATTATCGGCCAAGCCTTGCAGAATATGGAAGCCGGGGCTCATGTCCACAGCCATAATCTGGGCTTTGTTTCTAGCAGCCAGGAAGCGATAATCGGTAGTGACCTAAAGGCTGTGCCGCCCGTCCTGACTCCGCGCAGCTTTGAAGGCTATCACCGCCCCGATGGCCAAGTGGGTACACGCAATTATGTAGGGGTTCTGACCTCAGTAAATTGTTCGGCCACAGTGGCCAAGCGCATCGCGGCCCATTTCCATGAAGACCGGATGGCAGAGTTCGTCCATGTCGATGGTGTTGCGGCCTTCACCCACACAACGGGCTGCGGTACGGCCAGCACGGGCGATGGGGTTGAAAATCTTCAGCGCACCTTGGCTGGCTATGCCCGCCACGCCAATTTCCATTCGGTCGTCATCATCGGGCTGGGCTGCGAAGTCAATCAGCTAGACCGTTTGGTCCAAGACATGGGCCTTGCCCGTTCGGACCGGCTACAGACCTTCACCATCCAAGACGTGGGCGGTACGGCGCGGGCGATTGAGCATGGGCGGGGGCTGGTGCAAGAGTTGGTACAAGAAGCCAATCAAGCCCGCCGCGCCACTGCCCCCGTCAGCGCTTTGACCCTTGGCTTGCAATGCGGTGGATCAGACGGTTGGTCTGGCGTAACCGCGAACCCTGCCTTGGGGGCGGCAAGCGACCTCTTGGTGGCTCATGGCGGCACCGCCATCCTGTCTGAGACGCCAGAAATCTATGGCGCAGAATATCTCCTGCTCCAACGTGCCAAGAATGAGGAAGTAGCCCAAGCTCTCAAGGATCGTCTGACTTGGTGGGAGGACTATGTCGGCAAGCATGGGGCGAGCCTCGATAATAACCCTTCACCGGGCAATAAGGCAGGCGGCCTCACCACCATCTTGGAAAAGTCGCTGGGTGCTGTCGCCAAGAGCGGCTCCACGCCATTGAATGCTGTCTATCGCTATGGGCAGGCCATTACCGAAAAGGGCTTTGTCTTTATGGATAGCCCAGGCTACGACCCCTGCAGTGCGACAGGCCAGATTGCATCAGGGGCAAACCTGATCGCCTTTACAACCGGGCGCGGCAGCGTATTTGGCTCCAAACCCAGCCCGTGCTTGAAGCTCGCTTCCAACCAAGCCCTCGCCCGCCATATGGATGAGGATATGGACATTGATTGCTCGCCCATCCTATCGGGTGAAAGCATTGAGGCAGCAGGTGCCCGCATCTTTGAAGCGCTGATCGAAACCGCCTCTGGCAAGCCTACCCAATCAGAGGCCTTAGGTCTTGGTGACGAAGAATTTGTACCATGGCAAATTGGTGCGTTTCTTTAAAGGACCAACGGATATTCCGCCTCAACCCCATAAAGGTTTGAGCCCTTTTTCGAGATATGGCTCGCGTACAGGTAAAAGCGGTCAGCGGTCCAAGGCCCTGCCTTGAACAGATTATGGCGGGCTTGATAGGCGATCACCGCCTCCAAACTGTGACCTTCTTGCAAATAGCAGGTGGTCACATGGGGGGTGTAGGCGCGGGTATCGGGGCTCAGGCCCACCTGCCGACACGCCCGCTCACACGCCCGTTGCAACTGGTTCAACGCCTCATTAGGGGCAACGCCCATCCAAGCGGCATGGGGCTTTGAATTGCCGAAAAAGCCTGAGCCCTGCAGCGCCACCTCAAAAGGTGCAACGCGGATATCGGCCAGAGCCAAATCTAAGTCGCTCGCTTGGGCTTCATCTACCTCGCCCACAAAGCGCAACGTGATGTGCAGATTGTCCCGCTTGCTCCACGACGCGCGCTCCAGCCCGTTTTGGGTTCTCTGCACAGCATCGGCAATCGCGTCTGGCAAAGGCAAGGCAACAAAGAGGCGCAGCATGGGATTGGCTGAACTTAGGGGCAGGGATTAGGGATGGTCGAATGCAGGGTCTCGACAGCGGTCTCAAGCTCTGGCGTCCAAGGCTTGTCGAACGCCTCAATCGCGTGACTCAATTGCTCCATTGTCGTTGCGCCAATGATGACCGACGTCATGAATTCCCGCGTCGCGCAGAATTTCAACGCCAATTGTACCGGCGTCAGGCCATGGGCTGCGGCCAATTCCAGATAGGACTTGATCGCAGGCTCTGCCCCTGGCCCCTGATAACGCTGACCGCGCTCAAACAAGGTCGTGCGGGCCCCGGGTGGCCGCGCACCACCCAAATATTTGCCCGTCAAATAGCCTTGCGCCAAAGGCGAATAGGCCAGCAAGCCAACATTTTCGCGCGTAGAGACTTCGGCAAGGCCTGTTTCAAATGTGCGATTGACGAGATTATAGGCGTTCTGGATCGTCGCAATGCGCGGCAGACCATTGCGCTCAGCTTCTTGGACAAAGCGCATCACGCCCCAAGCAGTCTCATTGGAGACTCCAATATGACGGATCACGCCCTTGTCGACCCAGGGGGCCAAGGCCGCCAGCACATCCTCGAAAGAGGTGTAATCATCCTTGTAATCGCGATAGCTCCAGCCGCCGAACATATTCACGCGGCGGTCGGGCCAATGGATTTGGTAGAGATCAAGATAGTCGGTCTGCAGGCGCTTCAGGCTCTTTTCAATTGCCTCATCAATATTAGCCTTATTGACGCGGGAGCCTTCGCCCGAGTCGCGGAACCAATTCATGGGCGAGCGGCCAGCCACTTTGGACGCGAGGAAAATCTTGTCGCGATTGCCGCGTGACTTCATCCAGGTGCCAATGATCCGCTCCGTCGCACCACTGGTTTCTGGACGTGGGGGGATGGCATAAAGCTCTGCCGTATCAAAAAAATTGATCCCGCGCTCAAAGGCATAGTCCATTTGAGCATGGCCTTCGGCTTCGGTATTTTGCTCGCCATAGGTCATGGTGCCGAGGCAAATCAGCGGGACGGACAGGCCAGTACGGCCTAGAGGTTTCATGATCATGGGTGAGTTCCTTATAGCGGCGAGCAGGGTTTAGGGGCGCTTGGGCTTAAGACCAAATGATTTTGCCACAAAGGGCACAAGGCGGGCGGCAATCCGGTCTGCCCCGACTGGATTTGGATGGATGCCATCGGCTTGGTTGAGCGCGGGGTTGAGGGCCACGCCTTCAAGCACAAACGGGTCGAGCGGGATGCCATGCTTGCGTGCAAGACCCGGGTAAATAGCGTCAAATCGCGCGCGATAATCTGCGCCCCAATTGCTAGGTGCTCGCATGCCGAGTAGCGCGACTTTAAGACCGCGCGCCTTTGCCCGCGCGATCATAGCATCAATATTCTTCCTCGCATCTTCCGGGCTGCGCCCTTGCAGCATGTCATTGGCCCCAATCGCCAAGAGCACGGCATCTGTGCCGCGCGGCACGGCAAAGTCAAACCGCGCCAAAGCCCCTGCGGTCGTGTCGCCCGACAGGCCTGCATTGGCGATACGCAAGTCATAGCCAGCCGCTTTCAAGCGTGCTTCCAAACGGGCAGGGAAAGCTTCGCTGCGCTTTACGCCCAGCCCCGCCGTCAAGGAATCGCCAAAAGCAACGATCGTAAAAGGTTTGGGTCGCGCCGCTTTGGCCGCTTGGGCGGCGGCTTCCTTGCCCGTTAGCAGCATTGTAGCGCTAAGGGTCACAAAAGCTCGACGGGTGGTGAAAAACGGTGGCAAGTGCAACATGACGCTTATTTAAGCCTTCGCACCCATTGCGACAGCCCCTTTCTAGATTATGTGCAGTCTATGACCCAGAATGATATTGTCCTCTCGCTCCACAACGTAACCTTGTCGCTGCCCGGCGCGGATGGCCCCGTCCATATCCTGAAAGGGATCGATGGCGAGATAAGGGCTGGAGAGATTGTGGCGATCACAGGCAGATCAGGCTCTGGCAAGTCCAGCCTCTTGGCGGTCTCAACCGGGCTCGAACCAGCTAGCGGTGGCTCAGTCAAGCTATTGGGCACCGAGCTTGTGGGTCTGAGTGAGGATCAATTGGCGGCTGTGCGGCGCGGGCGGATTGGCATTGTGTTCCAAGCCTTCCACCTCCTGCCGAATATGACGGCGTTGGAAAATGTCGCCACCGCCTTAGAGACCGCAGATATCTCAACCGGCAAGGCGGCCCGCGATGCGGCCGCTGCCGCGCTGGAGAAAGTGGGCCTCAGCCATCGGCTCAAGCATTACCCAAGTCAGCTATCAGGCGGAGAGCAACAGCGCGTCGCCGTGGCGCGTGCCACCGTGATCCAACCGAAAGTCATCTTTGCAGATGAGCCGACCGGCAATCTGGACCAAGCCGCCGGCCAATCGGTCCGTGACCTGTTGTTTGATGCCGCACGCAGCCAAGGCGCGGCTTTGGTACTCGTGACCCATGAAGCCAGCCTCGCTACTGCCTGCGATCGGATTGTGCGCCTTGAAGATGGGAAGGTCGCTTCGTGACGCGCTGGTCCTATGCGTTCAACATTGCGGTGGCAGAGCTGCGCAGCGGGATCAAGGGCTTCCGTCTGTTTCTCGTCTGTCTCGCCATTGGCGTGGCCGCCATTGCCGCAGCGGGCAGTATGGCCCAAGCCTTTCGATCCGGCCTCGATGCTGAGCAACGGCGCATCTTGGGTGGAGATTTCGTCCTGAACTTGCGCCAACGCACGCCAAGCGCTGAACAAATGGCCTTTTTCAATGCGCGCGGCACCACGTCGCTGGCCATTGATAGCAATACGATGGGGACCTCGGGCGAAGTGCGTCGCTTGATCCAATTGCGCGCGGTCGACCAATTCCACCCGCTTGAAGGCAGTGTCACCCTTGCGCCGCAACAGCCCTTGCAAGGGTTGTTGGCTGAAAAAAATGGTGTTTGGGGCGCGGTCGCCGAACAGGCCTTGCTCGATGCCTTTAAGCTGAAAGTGGGCGATGAGATCGCGCTGCCTTATGGCTCGGTACAAATCCGCGCGGTCTTGTTGAAAGAGCCAGATGCACTGGGTCGTGGCTTTGCCTTTTCGCCCCGATTGATGGTGTCCACGGCGGCGCTTAAATCCCTCAATCTCGCCCAACCTGGTGCCCTCTTTTCCTCTGCACTTCGGGTGAAGCTGAAGGACGCAGGTGCGGCGCCCGCCACCAAAGCTGCCTTCGAAAAAGCTTTTCCCACTGATAAAGCTGCCTTGCGCGATAAGTCTCGCTCGGCAGAAGGGTTTGATCGCGCACTCGATCGGGTTGAACTCTTTCTGTCTTGCGTTGGTTTTGCCGCGCTTCTGGCAGGAGGCTTGGGCGTCGCAGGGGCTGTGCGCGGGCATTTGCAAACCCGGCGCGGCTCGATCGCCATTCTCAAAGCCATGGGCGCATCAGGCGGGGATGTCCGATTGGCCTATGGCCTACAAATTTTATGCTTAGCTCTTTTGGGTGCGCTATTAGGCGTTGTTATTGGCGGAGCAGCGCCCTTCTTGACGTCTTGGGCTTATGGCAGCGCGCTGCCGATCCCGATTGAGCTGACCTTATTTCCAAAGCCTCTCGCCTCTGCGGCCGGTATTGGCCTCTTGTGCGCCTTTGCTTTCGCGGCCCCGCCTTTGGGTGCCGCGCGCGCAACACCGCCGTCCCATTTGCTGCGCGGTGGCGGTGGCGATAGCCCAACGCCTTTGGTGGAGCGTATCGCGGCCATGATTGGCCTTGTGGCGCTCGCAAGCCTGTTCGCGTTAACGAGCCCCGATCCAGTGATGGCAATCCTATTGGCGATTGGCGCAGGCCTCGGCTGGTTGGCCTTTTATGGATTGGGAAAAGCTGCTCAAGTCATCGCCCATCGCGCGCCTCGTCCGGGTGGCGCTTGGGGCTTAGGTCTTGCCGCTCTAGGCGGCCCAGGATCGCTTGCACCCGCTGCGGCACCTGCTTTAGGCTTAGGCCTCGCCCTTCTCGTAGCACTGGGTCAAATCCAGTCTAATCTGGTCGCGCAAGTGCGCGATACGGCCCCTGCCAAAGCCCCCAGCGTGGCCTATACCGAGATCCCTGATCTGAAAGCGCTTGAGTTCGACGCCTTGGTTAAGGCGACCGTCCCACGCCTCAAACCAGAGGATTACGCCCGAACACCCGTCATGACGATCCGGGTGATCTCGCTCAATGGCCAAGAGATCGATGTTGAAAAGGTCAAACCGTCAGAGCGCTGGTTTGTTGAACAGGAAATCGGCTCCACTTGGCAGGCCAAGCAGCCGGAAGGCGCGAAGCTGACGGCAGGCACATGGTGGGCTGTGGACTATAATGATCCGTTTGAGGCCAAAGTCAGCCTAGAGTCCGAAGCTGCCGAAGGCATTGGTGCCAAAGTCGGTGATACGATTGGCATATTGGTCTCAGGTCGGGAGATTGAGGCCAAAGTAGAAAACCTGCGCAAGGTCGATTGGGGTGGCTTTGGCGCGAACTTTGCCGTCGTCTTTGCCCCTGGTGCTTTTGAAGGCGCGCAATTCCGCCACTTCGCCATAGCGCGTTTATCGCCAGCCGAAGAGGCGCAAATGACCAAAGCTATGGCCAAGGATTTTCCAGCCGTCGGCATTGTGCGCGTGCGCGATGCTTTGGCGGCAGCCGGCGATCTGTTTGAGAGCCTCGCCATCGCCATTCAGGCAATTGCGGCTGTTGCACTAGCTGCAGGGGGCGCTGCGGTCGCTGGAGCCTTGGCGGCGGGCAGCCGCAGGC
>CALRLV020000138.1:0-7565 GCA_943368895.1 Ferrovibrio terrae | reverse complement strand
GATGGCACGCGTGGCACCCGCATCAATTTTGGCTTTCAGCACGTCGATATCATGCTGCAGACTTGGGCTTTCAGGGTGCTTCTCGGGATAGAAGCTCACCGATACATCAAAGTCACCGATACGACGGGCTGCGGCGGTCACCTCGGTGGCGTTCACATAGCCATCGGGATGGGGCTCAAACTTAGTACCAACCCCCGTTGGCGGATCGCCACGCAGAGCCACAATGTGACGAACCCCTGCTGCCCAATACTCCCGCAACACGTCATCGACTTCAGCCCTTGATGCAGCAACACAGGTCAGGTGCGCGGCGGGTTGCAGATTGGTCTCGTCTAAGATGCGCTTTACAGTGCGGTGTGTGCGTTCTCGGGTCGAGCCGCCTGCACCATAGGTCACCGAAACAAAATCAGGCGAAAGGGGTGCTAAGCGGGAAACCGCATCCCACAATTTAGCCTCCATCGCCTCTGACTTGGGCGGGAAAAACTCAAAAGAAATCGTGGGCTGGCTCATGATGTGATCCTAGATTCTAAACGTTCTTTTACGGCGTATGGAGTCATTGTCAGAGGCAGTTCTGCCTTCCACAAAGTGACAGCAAGCCCCGACTGGCCTGCCTCGGGGGCAATATGCTCCACGGCTTCAACGACTAACCCAAATTGCTCGCACCATTGCGTGACTTCATGATCGGGGAAGCCAAGGCGGCGGTGCGCATGGACTTGGCGCAACTCCTCAAAGGCGTGGGGCGCAAAGTCTGCAATCAGCAGAATGCCGCCGGGCTTCAGAATGCGGGCGGCTTCTTTGATCGCCGCTTGGGGCTCTGGCAAATAGTGCAGCACTTGGTGAATGGTTACGAGGTCAGCGCAATCATCCTCATAGGGCAGCCCTAGAATATCGGCCTGACGGACCGAAGCCTGACCACTGCCAGTATCATCCAAGCGCGCGCGGGCAAGGGCCAACATCTTGCGACTGGAATCAACGCCTTCAGCACGGCGCGCTTGCGGGGCAAATAATTCGATCATGCGCCCGGTACCCGAGCCTAAATCAATATGCAGGCTAAAGTTCCGCCCAGCGACTGCGTCAACCAAGCCCGCCTCGACCAGAGCTTCTGGTTGGTGCAAGCGGCGCAGAGCCTGCCATTCGTCGGCTGCCGTTTCAAAGTAGGCACGCGCCACTTCTTCACGTTGAGCTTGGACCTGCGCCAAACGCTCAAGGTCCCGCTGAAGAATAGAATCTTCCTTGTCCACCTCATCCAAGATGGCGCGGATAATACGCCCTGCAGATCCATCAGTCTTTAAGCGAAAGAATACCCATGCCCCTTCCGGTCGACGTTCCAACAAGCCCGCTTCAGCCAAAAGTTTTAGATGGCGCGAGACGCGTGGCTGACTTTGGTTGAGCACCGTAGACATCTCACCAGCCGCCAATTCGCCGCGCGCCAACAGAACCAGAATCCGCAACCGCGTCGGTTCCCCAATAGCCCTTACAATGTCGACGATCGTGTCCATACCAAATCCTAACATGAAGATATAAACATATCTTTATATGATCTGGCAAGGACTTTATGCGACATCACAGACAAAGGGGTTTGAAGTCGCTGAAAACCTCCATACAGAGTTCCCATGACAGAAGCTATGACTACGCCCTCAATTGTGACAATTCATACTGATGGTGCCTGTTCGGGAAATCCCGGACCGGGCGGCTGGGGCGCGATTCTGCAATTCAACGGCAATGAAAAAGAAATCTTCGGCGGCGAACCTCTAACGACCAATAATCGGATGGAGTTGATGGCCGCCATTATGGCGTTGGAAAGTCTTAAACGTCCCTGCCCGGTGGTTCTCTACACCGATAGCCAATATGTGCGCCAGGGCATCACCGAGTGGATCCATGGCTGGAAGAAGCGGCAATGGCGCAAGGCCGATGGTAAGCCTGTGATCAATGCTGATCTCTGGCAGCGACTAGAAACCGCTAACAAAGTCCATAAGGTGGACTGGCGCTGGGTCCGAGGTCATGCCGGTGATCCGATGAATGAGCGGGCAGACGGCCTGGCCCGTCAAGGCACAGAGCTTGCCCGCTCTACAAAGCCTTAGATGTCTGCATACATGTGGGTTTCAGCCGCTGCCCCTTCATGGGTGACCGCGCCCAGATAAGCAGGGCCAACTAGTTTTGCATATTTGGCAATCGCACCGGAATTGTAATTGGTCTTGCGAGGTTTCCAAGCCGCACGGCGGGCAGCCAGAACCTCTTCTGAGACCTCCAGATCAATTGTGCCGGCTTGGGCATCAATGGCAATGATGTCGCCATTTTCTACCAAGGCGATCGGACCACCTACGGCTGCTTCTGGCCCGACGTGACCAATACACATGCCGCGCGTTGCGCCTGAGAACCGGCCGTCAGTGATGAGGGCAACATCGCCCCCGCGGCCAAGGCCATAAAGAGCAGCCGTGGTCGACAACATTTCACGCATGCCAGGCCCGCCACGCGGACCTTCATAGCGGATTACCAAGACTTCTCCGGCTTCAAAAGCTTCATTGGACACAGCTTCAAAGCATGCTTCTTCACCATCAAACACCCGAGCAGGACCACGGAAAGTCAAATTGGCAAGGCCTGCGATTTTCAGCATGGCCCCTTCCGGTGCCATGGACCCCCACAAGCCAACCACGCCGCCATTTTCCGTCAATGGAGCTTTAACCGAATGAATGACTTTTTGATCAGGATTCCACGTGACCTCTTCGATATTTTCGCCCAAAGTCTTGCCGGTCACCGTCATGCAATTGCCGTCGATTAGATTTTCATCGAGCAACGCGCGCAAGAGCATCGGCATGCCCCCAGCTTCACCCATATCCTTGGCAACATACTGGCCGCCGGGCTTTAAGTCTGCGATCCAAGGCGTCAGCATGAAGGCGTCGGCGACATCCTTCATCGTGAACTCAATGCCGGCTTCGTGCGCCATGGCGGGCAAATGCAGGGCGGCATTGGTCGAACCACCGGTGGCAGCCACAACGATTGCGGCGTTGACAAAGGCTGCTCGGGTGCAAATGTCGCGTGGGCGCAGATTGCGCACGATAAGGTCTACGACTGCATGACCAGAGGCAACGCCATAAGCATCGCGGTCCAGATAGGGTGCAGGCAAAGAGGAGGACAAGGGCAAACTAAGGCCAATGGCTTCGGCGACACAGGCCATGGTGTTGGCAGTGAATTGGCCGCCACAGGCCCCATCACTTGGGCAAGCATGACGCTCTATCTCGCACAATTCTTCAAAGTCCATTCGGCCGGCAGCATGGGCACCAACCGCTTCAAACACTTCCTGAACGGTAATGTCCTTGCCCTTATGTCTGCCGGGCAGGATCGAGCCGCCATACAGAAAAACGCTGGGCACATTGAGACGCAACATGGCCATCATCATGCCGGGCAAACTCTTGTCGCAGCCAGCGACCCCTACCAAGGCGTCATAGGAATGCCCGCGGATCGAGAGCTCAACCGAGTCGGCAATCACTTCGCGCGAAACCAGCGACGAGCGCATCCCTTCATGGCCCATGGCGATCCCGTCAGTGACGGTGATGGTGCAGAATTCGCGCGGGGTAGCACCTGCTTCCTTTACGCCTGCAGCTACCGCATGGCCCTGACGCATCAAGGCTGTGTTGCAGGGCGCGCTTTCGTTCCAACACGAAGCAACACCAACAAATGGGGCCTCAATCTCGCGGGTACCAAGCCCCATGGCGTAATAATAGGACCGATGTGGGGCGCGTGCTGCGCCCAGCGTGACATGGCGGCTTGGCAGTCGTGATTTATCCCAGATGCGAGTGGTCATGGCTATTCCTCATTAGTCTCCAGCCTTATGGCGTGAGATCGGTTTTTTTTAAAGCGCAGGAACGGTTTTGTGACCATTTGTTGCAGGCTGTTTGGGTCCCGATGGCCGCTGGCCGGTTGCGCTTAACCCTTAAAGCCAGTTGCCACCATGAACAGCTCTACACTCTCCGCGCGGCTCGACGGTGGTTTGGCGTGACGGACGTCTTTGAAAGACTGCTTCAACAGGGTTAGGATTTCGGTTTCGGTGCCACCTTGGAACATCTTCGTCACAAACGCGCCACCTGGAGCCAAGACCCGCATCGCAAAATGGGCTGCGGCCTCTGACAAAGCAGCGGTGCGCAAATGGTCAGTCTGCTTGTGGCCTACCGTATTGGCGGCCATGTCGCTCATCACCAAATTGGGTGCCCCGCCGAGCAGTTCTATGAGGTGGTCTTCCATCCCCTCGGCCAAGAAGTCGCCCTGAATGATCGTGGCCCCCTCAATCGGGTCCATTGGTAAAAGATCGATCCCGACGATGGCTGCAGCCCCGCGACGCGCGACGACTTGCGTCCAGCCACCTGGGGCAGCACCTAGATCAATCACTCGGCCATGATTTGGGATAAGGTTAAATTTCTCATCTAATTCAATGAGTTTATAGGCAGAGCGCGCGCGCCATCCATCGGCGCGGGCCTTGTGGACATAAGGGTCATTCAATTGCCGCTCTAGCCAGCGAGCGGATTGCGCCGTACGATTCTTACCCGTCTTTACCCGAGTGGGCGTGGCGCGGGTATCGGTTTCGCCGACGTCAAATACCACCCGTCTCCTGCGCTCTGGCAGTGCTGGCGGGGGACCCTTTTTCGCCCATTTTCCCTTGTCTTTTTCGTCGCTCATGATTTGGCCCGCCTACGCCTGCGCCGGCGGCGCGGTGGTTCTAGCATGGTAAGGATTAGCCCTTCGCGCAAGCCGCGATCGGCGACACGAAGGCGAATACTGGGCCAACGGTCCAAGATGGCTTCCAAAATCGCAGCGCCCGCCAATACCAAATCAGCGCGATCCGGCCCAATGCAGGGTTCTGCCGCGCGACCGGCTTTATCACGCGCCGTCAGATTCGCGATGGCAGCGCGCGTGTCACCTTCGGAAATCCACAGACCATCAACCAGGCGACGCGAATAGCGGGCCAAGCCCAAATGTACCCCAGCAAGGCTCGTCACTGCACCAGATGTGCCGACAATATGGGCATTGCCCGACATTAAATGATCCCGGACCAGATCAGGCGCATCAAAGCCAGCCACGTGATCTGCAGCGCATTGCTTCATCGCAGCATACCAAGTGCTTGTGTCGCCATGCTCTGGAAACTGGTCCGCCAAAGTAACAACCCCAATCGGGGCTGAAAACCAATGTTCAAGCTTTGGCCGACGGTCAGAACCACGATTGACCGCCCAAGAAAGTTCTGTCGAACCGCCGCCAATATCAACAACCAGCGCACCCACGCCTTTGGGATCAAACAGATCTGCACACCCAATTACGGCCAAGCGCGCTTCCTCATTCGGGCTGATGACTTCGAAGCGAATACCGGTCTTGCGCGTAATCTCCTTCAAGAAGGACGGACCGTTTCGGGCGGCGCGACAAGCTTGGGTGGCCACACAGCGCAATCGGGCTGGTTTGTGGCGGGCAATCTTCTCAGAGCAGGCTTGAATGGCAGCATAGGTGCGCTGCATCGCGCGTTCTGACAGTAGACCCGTTGCCGACAGCCCTTCTCCCAATCGAACAATGCGTGAGAAGGAATCAACCACGCGAAATCCGCCAGGGGCGCGTTGCGCCACTAGCAGACGACAATTATTGGTCCCAAGATCCAAGGCAGCAAAACACTGCGTAGGATCCTGCGACGCGTGGACGCTCTGCATTGGGCCGCGAACCGGTCCCGCTTCAGGCGTTGAAAGGCCGCCGGCCATATCAAACCTCTGTATGCGCCGATATTTAGCGCTTCGTTAGTCCTATCGTAACATCCTATTGGCGAAGGGCAATCTCTGCGCATGTTTCACAAGAGGTGCTTGCACGGTGAAACAATCGTGCATAACTCTGCTACTCAGGAAAGGAGCGGCCTCTCATGTTAAATCAAACAGCCAAGTTTCGGATCGGAGAGATCGTGCGCCACCGGCTCTTTCCATTCCGGGGCGTCATTTATGATGTCGATCCAGAGTTCGCCAACACCGAGGAATGGTGGGAGGCGATTCCGGAAAATCTGCGTCCACGCAAGGATCAGCCCTTTTATCATCTTCTCGCCGAGAATGATGAGACTCATTATGTTGCCTATGTGTCCGAGCAGAATTTGCTCCATGACACATCGGGCGAACCAGTTGAACACCCGACAATTTCAGAATTGTTCGCAGATTTCGATGGCAAGTCCTATGCGCGAAAGCCAGATTTGAAGCTCAATTAGAGCGCAAACCATGCCAAGAAATGGGGGTAGGACGTGAATACCAAAGACATGGACAGCACCCCTCCCCCCCATGCTGCCGCTGATTGGACAATTGATCAGAACTGGTCTGCCTATAGTGCCGAAGAGCATCAGCGTTGGACACGCTTACATGAGCGGCAGATGCAGATCTTGCCCGGACGTGCCTGTGACGCCTTTATGGACGGGTTAAAAGTCCTTGATCTGCATGGCGAAGGCATTCCCGACTTCGATTCTCTAAACAAACAACTTCATGCCATTTCGGGCTGGCGCATTGTGGCAGTCCCCGGACTTATCCCGGATATTGTTTTCTTTGACCATTTGGCCAATCGGCGCTTTCCAGCTGGCAATTTTATCCGCTCGGAGGCGGAGTTCGATTATATCGAAGCGCCAGATGTGTTTCACGACATCTTTGGCCATGTACCGATGCTGACCAATCAAATCTTTGCTGATTACATGCAGGCTTATGGCCAAGGAGGATTGCGGGCCCTGAGTCTGAATAGCCTCGACGCCTTGGCGCGGCTCTATTGGTATACGGTGGAGTTCGGCTTGATTGCTTCGCCAGACGGACCGCGAATCTATGGCGCGGGCATTCTTTCTTCCCCGGCCGAAAGCTGTTTCTGCCTCGAATCACCGTCACCAAACCGGATTGGCTTTGATCTGCTCCGTGTGATGCAAACACGCTATCGCATCGACGATTTTCAAGAAACCTATTTCCAAATCAGTGACTTCAATGATCTATTTCAAGCGACATCGCAGGACTTCGCGCCGATCTATAAAGCCCTTGAAGCAGCTCCAAGCTTTGCTCCAGGTGAAACACTCGTGGACGATCAGATTATCCAAGCTGGTGACCATAGCTACACCCAAAAGAGCCACCTCACCAAAACACACTGATACAACCCCATTTAATGAGAAATAGGCGGTAGCGCTGTGCGATAATTCGTGCCCCGTTCTGGAAACTAGGGGCACAAACAAAAAGGCCCGGCGAAACCGCCGGGCCTTCTCATTAGCTTGTGACTAAAATCACTGGAAGGTGAAGGTCACTTCTGCGCGACGGTTCAAGGGTTCCTTGACGCCATCAGCAGTTGGCTTAGCTGGCTTGGATTCACCAAACGCTTCACCAGTCATCAAATCACCTGGGACGCCACGAGCGACCAAAGCTTCACGGACAGCAACAACACGCTTCTGAGAGAGCTCAATGTTGTATTGTGGCTTACCGGACAAGTCAGCGTGGCCTTGGATCAAGGCTGTCTGATAGTTGCAGCTCTGAGCCGACAACTCTTGTACCGCGTTATCCAGCACGCTGGTCGCTTCCGCAGTCAGGAAGGATTTG
>CALRLV020000137.1:0-7650 GCA_943368895.1 Ferrovibrio terrae | reverse complement strand
GCCCAATGCGTCGGCGGATTGGAAGTTGACGCCTGGTAGGCGCTCAATGGCCTTCAGTGGGCTGATGCCGGGGGCTGCCAGTGCGACCGCAGCGGCGGTCACTGATTGTGTCTGGCGCGAGCTGGTCGAGCCATAAACCACAATGGTTTCGACTTCTTGGGCTGCATCCGGTTCGGCAGTCGCGGGCGTTGTTTGCGCGAAAGCATAAGGCGCGGCCAGTAGGCTGGCCAAGCTAACCGGAGCGAACATCAAATATTTGAGACTCATGTTTTTCCCCTATGAACCGGATAAGTCGGTTATTCGGGTGCGGCTTAGGTGCGCAGCGTGACGAACACGCAACGCATTGGTTACAGTTTCAAAAATCTTCGGTAACAGCCCTGTCACATGCGGGCAGGATAGGGGCGGTGCAGAACGAGCCCGTGTTTCCCCATCAGAAGCCTGCTGGATACACCGCGTCGCCTTGAAAAAAGCCCGGACCTTGTCATAAGCGGATGTCACACTTTCACGTGCCAGAAAAGAAGCATTATGGACCGTATTGCCCTTGTCGGCGGGACACAGCTGAAAGGCTCTATCCCCATCTCCGGCGCTAAGAACTCTGCCCTCAAATTGCAGGCCGCTAGCCTTTTAACGCGCGAGCCGTTGGTTCTGACCAATATGCCAGAGCTGGCCGATACGCGGTTTATGATCGAGCTATTGGAGCAATTGGGTGTCACATGCTTTTGGCCCAAGGGCAGTGGGCGTTTGTCCATGCATGCCGAAGACCTGACCAGCACGATCGCGCCTTATGATCTGGTGCGCAAGATGCGGGCGACCTTTAATGTGCTGGGTCCTTTGTTGGCCCGAGTTGGTCATGCCACGGTGTCTTTGCCCGGCGGCTGCGCCATTGGCGCGCGCCCGGTTGATCTGCACTTGAAAGCCTTTGAGGCAATGGGCGCCGATATCGTCATTGAAGGCGGCTATGTGAAGGCAGCAGCCCTTCGCGGCCTTAAGGGCGCGAAGATCGTGTTCCCCTTTGTCTCGGTTGGCGCGACTGAGCATGCGATGCTAGCCGCCACTTTGGCCAAGGGTGAGACCGTGCTTGAGAACGCAGCCCGAGAGCCCGAGATCGGCGATATCGCCAATTGCTTGGTTGCCATGGGTGCCCAGATCGAAGGGATCGGCACCTCCACTTTGCGTATCCAAGGCGTTGATGAACTCAAAGGCACGACGTGGAGTGTGATTCCAGATCGGATTGAGGCCGGCTCTTATGCTTGCTGCATCGCGGCGGCTGGCGGCGAAGTGACCCTGACCCATGTGGTGCCCGAGACGATTTCTTCCCTGATTGACGTGCTCCAGCGCGCAGGTATTCAGGTCGAGGTTGGTCCAGATTGGGTGAAGATCACACGCGATCCAGCTGTTCCCATCAAACCGGTCGATATTGATACCCAGCCCTATCCCGGCTTCCCAACCGATACTCAGGCCCAAGTCATGGCCTTGATGACGCGGGCTAATGGCGCTTCGATCTTCCGCGAAAACATCTTTGAGAACCGCTATATGCATGCGCCTGAATTGCGTCGCCTGGGGGCTGATATTTCGGTGCGTGGGTCGGAAGCCGTTGTGCGCGGGGTGGAGACCTTGCGCGGAGCGCCCGTGATGGCAACTGATTTGCGTGCCTCGGTTTCTTTGATCATTGCGGGCCTGATGGCCGAAGGTGAAACCGTGATCTCGCGCGTTTATCATTTGGACCGTGGCTTTGAGCGGTTAGAGGCGAAATTGTCGGGCTGCGGCGCAAACATTCGCCGCCTGTCCAGTTCGGAGGAATAAGTGCCCCATTCATCGCTGCGCTTGCTGGCTGAAGATGAGACTGATCTGTCGATCATCTCAGCGGCTGTTCAAGATGCGATCTTCAAGGTCTCCGATGCCGTTTGGTCTCCGGCCAAACGCCGCTTTACCTTGCGCCTGCAGCGTTTTGTTTGGGAAGCCGGCGTCGAGAAGGGGGCGGGCCAACGGGTTTGGGCCGCCGTGGCGTTTGATAGCGTGCTCAGCGTCCAGTCCAAAAAAGTTGCCCAATCGCGCCGCGATGCCTTTGCCAGCCTATTGGCGATCACCTTTGAACCCGAAGAAGCCCCGGGCGGCAAGTTGCGCTTGGGCTTGGCCGATGGCGGTGAAATCCTCCTGCAAGTTGAATGTATCGACGTGACCTTGGCCGATTTGAGCGAACCGCGCGAAGCGGTCGCCCGCCCCAAGCACGACATCTGAACTGAGGCTTTTGGGAAGAGCCTGCACCCTTACCCTCCCCAAAGGATGAAGGGCGCGCTAAATAGCGACCATGACCCGACTCCTTTCAGCCAGCGCACCTGACTTCCAATCTCACTACCAAGCCCTCCTGCAGACCCGTGGCGACGCGGTGGACGGGGTGGAAGCGCGTGTAGCTGCCATTTTGGCTGACGTGAAAGTCCGTGGCTTTGAAGCCTTGGCAGAGCTCAGCCAAAAGTTTGATGCCTTTACGCTGTCGCCTGAAACCGTCCGCGTCACCCCCTCCCAAGTCGATGCGGCGATCAAAGCTTGCGATCCAGCTGTGGTAAAAGCCTTGGAACTCGCCGCAGCGCGTATCAGTGATTATCATGTGCGCTCTAAGCCCGAGGATGCGCGCTGGGTGGACGATCATGGGGTCACGCTTGGTTGGCGTTGGACGCCAGTGGATGCAGCAGGGCTCTATGCGCCGGGTGGTCTTGCTGCTTACCCCTCATCGGTCCTGATGAATGCTTTGCCTGCCAAAGCCGCTGGCGTCCCCCGCCTTGTCATGATGACGCCGCCGACGCGCTTGGCCGAGAACCCCGCCATCCTAGCCGCAGCAAAGATCGCGGGGATAGATGAGATTTACGGCATTGGTGGCGCACAGGCTGTGGCCGCTATGGCCTATGGCGCAGACCCGATCGCTAAGGTCGATGTGATCGCTGGCCCCGGAAATGCCTGGGTCTCAACCGCCAAAAAACTGGTGTTCGGCACCGTCGGGATCGATTCTGTCGCGGGACCGTCTGAAGTCTTCATCATTGCTGATGGGGCCAATGATCCCGCCATCATTGCTGCCGACCTCTTGGCGCAGGCAGAGCATGATGGGGTGGCCCAATCCATCCTGTTTACCGATGATGCCGCCTTTGGCCAGCGCGTGTTGGAAGAAGTGGCGGGCATGATGGCACGCGGGGAAGCAGGGCCAGAAGCGGCCGTCTCTTGGCCGGCCTATGGCGCTGTGATCATCGTCGAACGCCTTGAAGATGCGGTGGCCTTGAGTGATCTGGGCGCGCCAGAGCATTTGCAAATTGCTACCGAAGATCCCGATGCCTTGGCAAGCCAAGTGCGTCATGCGGGTGCGATCTTCTTGGGTCGCCATGCCCCAGAAGCCTTGGGCGATTACTTGGCTGGGCCGAACCATGTGTTGCCAACCGGTGGTCGCGCCCGTTGGGCTTCAGGGCTTTCCACCCATATGTTTATGAAGCGCACCACCTTGATAGGCACTGGCCTTGAAGGGCTTGCGGCAATTGGCCCAGCAGGCGTTACGCTCGCGACGGCCGAAGGCCTGCCTGCCCACGCCGCCAGCATTGCCCTAAGACTTAAGGCAGCAAATCCGGCTTGAGGGCTTGAACCAACGGGCCGCCTCTTGCAAGGATAGGCCATGTCCAACAACCGCCGTATCGCCGATGTCCGCCTTGATGAGGAATCGCTGGCTGCCCAGACCGCTGATGGGGAGCATGAGCGCCGCGTCGCTATTTTTGACCTGCTTGAAGCCAACCACTTTGATGTGATTGATGGACCGGACGGGCCTTATGCGCTGACCTTGTCGGTGGTCGATCAGAAACTCGTCTTCGACGTTAAATTGCTCGACGGTAGTGACGTACGGATTTTTGTTCTGTCGCTCTCGCCCTTTAAACGGGTGGTGCGCGATTATTTCATGATCTGCGAAAGTTATCATCAAGCGATCCGTCAAGCGACACCCACCCAGATTGAAGCCATCGATATGGGCCGGCGTGGCTTGCACAATGAAGGCTCCCGCCTGCTTGAAGCCCGCCTTGAAGGCAAGGTGGCACTGGATTTTGATACCGCACGACGGCTTTTCACGCTGATCTGTGCTCTGCATGTCAGGCTCTGACACCGTTGGATCTGGTGCGCCCGCCTCAATCTGTTTTGTTTTGCTGCACCATGAATGCCATTCGCTCGCCCATGGCCGAAGGCTTGATGAAACGCAGGTTCGGCACCCGCGTCTTTGTCGATTCGTGTGGCCTACGCAAAGCCGATCAGGTTGATCCCATGGCCGTCATGGTCATGGACGAATTGGGCGTGGATATCCTCAAGCATCGGC
Source organism: Ferrovibrio terrae (assembly GCA_943368895.1). Classification (GTDB taxonomy): domain Bacteria; phylum Pseudomonadota; class Alphaproteobacteria; order Caulobacterales; family Aquidulcibacteraceae; genus Aquidulcibacter. The sequence goes on along the minus strand of CALRLV020000137.1, from coordinate 3,314 downwards.
CTAAGACCTTTGCCGATCTGGAAGATGATAGCTTCGACCTCATTATTTCGCTCGCGCCGCAAGCGCACCACCGTGCCTTAGAATATACCCGCCATCTGGCCGTCGAAGTCGAATATTGGCCCACCATGGACCCCTCAGCCGTAGAGGGCAGCCGCGATAGCCGGATGGACACCTATCGCGACGTCCGCGACGCCCTCGACCGCCAAATCGCCAAACGCTTTGCGATGCTGAAGCTTTAGGGCGCTGTTGTTGCCTCAGGCCTGCTGAACCGTCCCTTCACCCGCTTGGCCGGACATTGGCGCATGCGCCCTCCTATCTCCCAAGAGGAGAGGGGACTCACCGCTTGCAATATGATCACAAAATGATATCATATTGATAGTGAGAAGAGGAGTTTGAGATGTCTCGGACCGAAATTAACCGCACAGCAGAGCGTCCGACCCTGTCGATGCCCGGGGTGCCCATGTTTCTCGCCTTTTTGCTGGCGAGTGTTCTGTCGATCTATATGTTTGTGTCTAGTGGCGAGGACGCCAATTTCGCCGTGGCATCGCTTTTGTTTGGTTTGAGTATTTTTGGCCTATGCGGCTTCTATTCCATCCAACCCAATGAAGCCGTGGCAATTTTGCTGTTTGGTGCCTATCGCGGTACTGACCGCGCGACGGGTTTGCGCTGGGTTTGGCCTTGGCTGACGCGCAAGAAAATCTCCATGCGCGTTCGCAATGTCACGTCCGACAAGCTGAAAGTGAATGACAAGGACGGCAATCCGATTGAAATCGCCGCCAATGTGGTCTGGCGTGTCCAAGACTCGGCGCAAGCCTTGTTCGACGTCGATGATTATGAGCGCTTTAGCCGGATTGAGATTGACACCGCTCTGCGCGATATTGCCGCCCATTATTCCTATGACCATGCCGCAGAGGGCGAGCTAACCTTGCGCGGTCACGCTGAAGATGTGGCGACTTTATTGGGTCAACGCTTGAACCAGCGCTTGGCAGTCGGCGGGATGGCAGTGGATGAAGCCCGTATCTCGCACCTTGCCTATGCCACTGAAATTGCCGGTGCCATGTTGAAGCGCCAACAAGCCCAAGCCATTCTGGCCGCCCGCCAATTGATCGTCATGGGTGCTGTCGGCATGGTGGAAAGCGCGCTGGAGCAATTGTCCGCCAGGGGTGTTGTTACCTTGGACGAGGAACGCAAGGCCCAGATGGTATCCAACCTCTTGGTTGTGCTGTGCGCCGACCGTGAGGCTCAACCCGTCGTCAACGCTGGCACACTCTATTAGTACGGGGTGAGGGATGGCCGCTAAGCCCCGCAAGCCGTTTCTATTGCGCATCAGCCCGCAGGTGCTGAGTGCGGTAGAACGGCTGGCGGCTGCCGAGTTTCGCTCGGCCAATGTTCAAGTTGAAGTGCTGCTGCGCGAAGCCTTGGCCAAGCGCGGCATTACGATCAAGTCAGAGAAGACGCCAGAGATCAAGCCAGAGATCACGCCAGAGGATGAAAGCTAGTTCACCACTTTTTTTACAAAAATGACGTATGCGTCACTTTACGAGGCTGCGACATTTTGTTAAAGGCTGCTTATGACTGAAACTCTCCTCTCCCGTATCGGCTACGACTTTGGTGCAGCAGCGCGTGGCATTGGCCGCTTGCTGAATAATAAAGAAGACACCAAGGCCGTTTTTGAAATCATGCGTGCGCTGTCTGGCCGTTCGATCCCGAATGGCTATATGCGCCTGCTTCGCTCGCAAGAGGGCGGTCGCATCGCCTATGATCGGGTGGAGCTGCAGCCAATTTTGGATGATCATGAGACTTTGGCCAAACTGCCCGAAGGCAGCGTTGGTCGTGCCTATCTGGCATTTGTGCAGGGTCGTAAGATTTCGGCTGAAGGCTTGGCCGAAGAAAGCCGTGCCACAGGTGATGAAATCGACTCACTGCACCCCTATGCTTGGTATGGCCGTCGCATGCGCGATGTGCACGATTTATGGCACGTCCTCAGCGGCTATCAAACCGATGCTTTGGGTGAGGCGTGTGTCGTGTCATTTTCCTTCCCGCAGACTCGATCTTTGGGCTTTGCGTTGATCGGCCTCGCGGCAGGGCGCGAGCTTCAGCGCCTCTTGCCGGGACGGCCTGTGTTTAAAGCTGTGTGGCAGGCCTATCAGAATGGTCGCAAGGCCGCTTGGTTGCCGGTCCAGCATTATGAGCGTCTGTTAGCAGAGCCTTTGGATGCCGCGCGCAAGCGCTTGAACATCTCAGCGCCAACTTATTATCTGGAAATTCCAGCCAGCGAACGCGACGGTATTCCAGCGAACCTCAAAGGCGGGGTTGTGGCCGCTTAACGCGGCCACACGTGCTTTTCACTTAGGCGACCCGAACGCGGTGTGCCGCTTCTGGCAAGTCTGTACCAAAGCAACGCTGGTAGAATTCAGCCACGGTTGGCCGCTCTAGCTCGTCACACTTGTTCAAGAAGGTGAGGCGGAAGGCCAGTCCAACATCTTCAAAGATATCAGCATTCTGTGCCCACGTGATCACGGTGCGTGGGCTCATCACGGTTGAAATATCGCCGTTCATGAACGCATTGCGGGTCATATCTGCGACGCGCACCATCTTGCCCAATTCGGCGCGCTTAGCAGGGTCAGTCTCACCCAGCTTGGCTGCAACGATGTCGGTTTCAACGTCATGGTCGAGATAATTCAACGTGGTTACAATCGACCAACGGTCCATCTGGCCTTGGTTGATTTGTTGGGTGCCGTGATAGAGGCCCGTCGTGTCCCCCAGACCAATGGTGTTGGTGGTGGCAAACAAGCGGAAAGCGGGATGTGGCTTGATCACTTTGTTTTGGTCCAACAAGGTCAGACGGCCAGAGGCTTCCAAAACGCGTTGGATCACGAACATCACATCAGGGCGGCCGGCGTCATATTCGTCAAACACCAAGGCGACATTGCGCTGCAGCGCCCAAGGCAAAATGCCTTCACGGAATTCGGTGATCTGCTTGCCGTCTTTGAGCACGATAGCGTCCTTGCCCACCAGATCGATCCGGCTAACATGGCTGTCGAGATTGACGCGCACCAATGGCCAGTTCAGGCGGGCAGCGACTTGCTCAATATGGGTCGACTTGCCCGTGCCGTGATAGCCTTGGATCATCACCCGACGATTATGGGCAAAGCCCGCCAAAATGGCGCGGGTGGTTTGGGGGTCAAACTTATAGGTTGGATCGAGCTCGGGGACATATTCGTTAGACTGGCTGAACGCAGGCACCGTCAGCTGTGAAGCGAAACCAAAAACGTTTTCGACCGAAACAGTCGTGTCAGGCAGAGCGGCAGTCA
>CALRLV020000136.1:0-7661 GCA_943368895.1 Ferrovibrio terrae | reverse complement strand
AATGGCAGGAGGTAGTGCAGCGAGAAGAAGCGGTTCAGCGTCGCATTGTCGACCGCAAAGCCACCGAGCAACCACGTCTTGATCGAGTCACCGACGAAGGGCACCGCACCCACGATGTTGGTGATCACGGTTGCGCCCCACAAGGACATCTGGCCCCAAGGCAACACATAGCCCATGAAGGCTGTGATGATCATGAGCAAGAAGATGATGACACCCAAGCCCCACAGGATTTCACGTGGCGCTTTGTAGGAACCGTAATAAAGGCCACGGAAGATGTGGATATAGACGGCCAAGAAGAACATGCTGGCCCCGTTGGAGTGCATGAAGCGGATCAACCAACCATAGTTGACGTCCCGCATGATGCGTTCAACCGAGTTAAAGGCCATATCGATATGGGGCACATAATGCATCGCCAGGATGATCCCGGTGATGATTTGGCTGGCCAAACAGACCGCCAAAATGCCGCCGAACGTGTACCAATAGTTCAAGTTCTTTGGGGTTGGAAAATCGACCAGCGTGTCATTCATAAACCGCACGATCGGCAGCCGTGTATCCAACCACTTTTCGAGGTCGGACTTAGGCACATAGCTTGAAGGTCCACTCATGTTCGTATCATCCAATCTTTACGACTGTGCCGCCGGTATACAGGTAAGGCGGAATGGGCAGGTTTTTCGGAGCTGGGCCTTTGCGGATGCGGCCAGCAGTGTCGTAGTGCGAACCATGGCATGGGCAGAACCAGCCACCATACTCACCAATGTAGCCGGGTTCAGCAATGCCGACTGGGATACAGCCCAAGTGGGTGCAATTGGCTTCCATGATCAGATATTCGGGCTTCCCGGGCTGTTCATTGGATTGCATCGTGCGCTGATCGTCGGTCTGGGGATCTTTCAGGGCAGCATTGTCGTCTTTTTTGCCCTGCGCGATTTCCTCAGCGGTGCGGTGACGGACGAACAAAGGCTTACCGCGCCACATGATTTTGGTCTGCGATCCTTCCGCGACTTTGGACACATCAAATTCAATCGATGCCAAAGCGCGCGTATCGGCTGCTGGATTCATTTGATTGATGAGCGGCCAAGCCAGCATGGCGGCACCGCCCGCTGCTACGGCCCCAGTCGCGACATGGATCATGTCACGCCGAGTTGGTTCTCCGGCTTCGCCGGCTACTTCATGATTGGTGGCTGACACCTTGCTACTCCCGCATTCACACACGTCTAAAAGTCGTTTACCGCTAAAAGTAGGGCGATAGTGCCTTTTGAACGTGCGACGGAACGCCGCATCTCGCGGCACCCCCTCCAAAGATGAGATTGCATAACGTGCGCCTAGCTCTCTTTCAACCAGATATCGCGCCAAATCTCGGTGCGGCCATTCGTCTTACTGCATGCCTTGGCGTAGGGTTAGATGTCATCGAGCCTTGCGGTTTTCCCTTATCAGACAAGACCTTAAAGCGTGCTTCACTAGATTATGGCGACAAGTGTGACTGGCAACGCCATGATAGCTTTGCTGCATTTGCAGCAGCCACAAAGCTGAGAAATAGCAGGATTGTGTTGATTGAGACGGAGGGGAGCGCGCATTTGACCGATTTCGTCTTTGAGCCAAGCGATATTCTCATGCTTGGGCGTGAAACAGAAGGGACACCGCCTGATGTCATCGCCGCTTGTCACGCCTGCGTGCGCATTCCTATGGCACACGGACTGCGATCCCTGAATGTCGTGACAGCGGGAGCTATCGCCTTAACTGAAGCCATGCGACAAACTGGCCGATGGGCGGCGCTAGATTAGCGTTGTAGGGAGGAAATCGGGACGACTTTCCCGGTACAAGAACGACAAACGAGGGCAGAATGAGCGAGCAAGACGACCATAAAGTACAAGCAAGGGCATGGTTTGAATCCTTGCGCGACCAGATCATGCAAGCCTTTGAAACCCTCGAAGACGAAGCAGACCCTGCGCTTTATCCTGGCAGCCCTGGTCGGTTTGTCCGCACACCCTGGAACCGCAAGGAAGCCGGTGGTGGCGGCGGTGTGATGGGAATCATGAAGGGCCGCTTGTTTGAAAAAGTCGGTGTGCATGTCTCCACCGTCATGGGCACCTTCCCTGCCGATTATGCCAAAACCATTCCAGGTGCCTCTGAAGACCCCCGCTTTTGGGCTTCAGGCATTAGCTTGATCGCGCATATGACCAATCCGCGCGTGCCAGCCGTTCATATGAACACCCGCATGTTAGCCACTACTGAAAGCTGGTTTGGCGGTGGCGCAGATTTGACGCCGCTGATGGCTTATCAACGCACGGACGATTTCCCCGACACCCTCACCTTTCATGCGGCCATGAAGCAGGCCTGCGACGCGCATGACCCAAGCTATTATGCGAAGTTCAAGGACTGGTGCGACACCTATTTCTACCTACCCCACCGCGACGAACCCCGTGGCATTGGTGGTATTTTCTATGACCACCACAACACCGGCTCTTGGGATAAGGACTTTGCCTTTACCCAAGACGTTGGGCGTGCCTTCTTGTCGGTCTATCCTCAAATCGTGCGCGGCCGCATGAATGAGACCTGGACCGAAGATGAGCGCGAAGCGCAATTGATCCAACGCGGCCGCTATGTGGAATACAATCTGCTTTATGATCGTGGCACCACCTTTGGCCTCAAGACCGGCGGCAATGTGGAGAGCATCCTGTCGTCCATGCCACCCGTGGTGAAGTGGCCCTAGTTATTTCGCCAACCGAAGGCGAAACTGTAGGCTTTTTAGTTCTAGACTTGGCGGGCTTTAGCGTTTCAGGCTAAAGCGCCGCCATGATCCGCCGTCTTTTGCCCCTACTAATGGGCCTTTCCGCCCCTTTGTCCTTGGTTCCTGCTTTGGCCCAAGCGGCAGCCCCTGCCCCTGCCTCGCTTGAACGTCTGTATGACAAAGTAGCCTGCGAGCGCGCGGGCCAAAGCTTTAGCGGAGCCGATTTGCGCCAGCGTCTGATTGGCCAAGCCGGACTGCCGATGACGGGCGCGCTGTTACAGGCGATTGAAACCCGCAGCTTGGGCCAATTGGCGGCCAGTAGTTCCGACCCTGCCCTGACGGCATTACTAACCTCGGCCATAGCGGTGTTGTCGACGCCAAGCTCAAGCGACGCGCGTTTTACTTTGGCCAGCCAAGCCGCGCCTGATGCACGGGCACGCGCGATTGCTTTCCTCAATGGCGACACTGATGGAATCAGCTTGGCCTGCACCGCCGCCTCACCAACACCTCCGCCAACCCCGGCTGTTGTCGTACCAGTAAAAGATCCAGCGCAGCACAGGCGTGGTCTGATCCTTGCCGACAGCAAGAATGACTTTATCAAACCCGCGCGCGAACGCGGCTTTGCCACTTTGGGATTTGAAGAAGATAAAGCCGCCGATACGCGCCTATTAAACGCCAGCCTAGCGCTCGCCATCGAGCCGATCTTATTTGCCAAACCATCAGAGGCCACCGAGCTTCGCTGGACACCCTTTGTGCAATATAACCGCCGCGCCGCCCGATCTGGCCGCGAAGAGGTCAATGATCTGACCCTTGGCAATAGCTTCATCTTCCGCAATCCCAAACAAGCTGGTGGCGCGATTGGCTTTGGCTCCATGGCGTTTCAAACCGATGACGCGGCCAAAGCAGCTGTTTGGGTCGGCGATGCGCTGATCGACTTCCCGCGTGTCCGCCCCTGCACCCGCCGCGACGCTTATGGCTGGGCCATGCGGTGCAACCTCTCGATCGTGGTCGATTATGCCGATGTGCAAGATCCAGGTGACAGCCAAAAGCTTGCCGAACTCGACGCCTATTTTCGTGGGGGGATGAATTTGGGCCTGAGTGCTGAACAAGACTTCGGCTTTGGCGTCATCACCATCTCCAGCAGCTATAATGGCCGCTATGATATCACCAGCCGCAAGGCTTCAGGCGGCATTTTCTCGGTCGGCGCGGGCCTACGGCCCTCAGCGGGGTCCAATATCTCGCTTGAGACACGCTATACGCGCGGGACCACGATCAACACTTTGGTTGATGTCGACAAGATCACATTGCGGCTGGGATATCGGCTCTAGCGGTTGAAGCCTCAATAAGCGTGGCTCTCATAGACCATGTGGATATTGCCGCCCCATTCGCCATGATAGCGCTCCAGCAAGCGTTGCGCTGGCGTCATGCCGCTGGCCGCGATTTCGTCGAGTTCGCTTAAGAAGCCCGTCTCATCATCGCCGGAAGCATTCAGCTTGGCCCTTGCGCGCAAGCCTTGACGGGCAATGGTCAACACATCTTTGGCTACATCTTGCGCAGCGCGTCCGCAAATGGGTGTTTTGAGACCCAAGAAAGGCACCGTGCGGCGCAAGCTCTCGCGGTCTTCTGCTGTCCAATCCTTCACCAGCTCGAGGGCGGCTTCGGTTGCCGCGTCATCATAGAGCAGGCCTACAAAAAGCGCAGGCAGGGCACATAGCCGCGACCACGGACCAGCATCGGCACCGCGCATTTCAAGGAAGGTTTTCAGACGCACTTCTGGGAAACAAGTCGTCAAATGGTCTTCCCAATCCTTCATGGTCGGCTTCTCGCCGGGCAATTCTGGCAGGCGGCCAGCCATAAAATCGCGGAACGAGCGGCCGGCCAGATTGAGATACTCACCCTTGCGTTTGGCAAAATACATCGGCACATCAAGCGCCCACTCTGCATAGCGGGCAAAGCTCATGCCCGGCTCAAACACAAATGGCAGCATACCGGTGCGGTCGGGGTCGGTATCGCTCCATACATGGGCGCGATAGCTCAAAAAGCCGTTGGTGCGCCCTTCGGCAAAGGGCGAATTGGCAAACAAGGCGGTGGCAATGGGTTGCAGAGCAAGCGAGGCGCGAAACTTCTTGACCATGTCGGCTTCTGAACCAAAGTCCAGATTGGTCTGCACGGTGCAAGAGCGGAACATCATTTGCCGACCGAGACGGCCGACCTTGGGCATATAGTCCCGCATGATCTTGTAGCGGCCCTTGGGCATCAGCGGAATTTCTTCCAAACTGTGCAGCGGGTTAAAGCCCAAACCTAAAAAGCCAATACCCAGCTTATCGGTTACCGTGCGCACATCGGCCAAGTGGGCACCCACTTCGGTGCAGGTCTGGTGTAAATGCTCCAACGGCGCGCCAGACAATTCAAACTGGCCACCGGGCTCCAAGGTGATGGAAGCCATGCCCTACTTTAGGCCAATGATATCCTCGCCTTCATAAATGCCGTCCCAGCCCGACAGGGTCTTCATCCCATCCAGCAGCGCGCGCACGCCTGTGTCTCCCTCATAAGGAACAGGCGCATGCGTGCCTTTGTAAAAGCCGAACTTCTCGTGCTCGGTCCCGATTTTCCAATCAGACTTCGGCTTTGGCCCTGCATCGAAATAGGGCAGCAAATCCTCAAATGTCTCGAGCGGGCGGGAGGGGTCTTGTGTATCGGCCATACGAAAATGTCTCTTGCGACGTGTCTTTCACGCCGCTGTGAGTTAGGGCGCGTTTATGACAGGCGCAAGAAGGCCAATCGGATTTTGCCGCCTTTATGCTGTCAGGGCGTGTGCAAACTGATGGTTGACGTCGCGGTGCTTGGCTTCATCTGCCCGAACCGCCAACACCACGTCGCGCAGGCGCGCATCGGGGGCTAGTTGCCAATACTCAATGGCGATGGCCGGTGCTGGCACATTTTCAAGCCGACCCGCGTCAATTTCAGCCAGATAGGACGTATAGCTGATCACCGCTTCTTCCTCGAAATAGCCAACCATCCGATGGGCCGTACGCGGGAAGAAAAGATAGAGCACAAAGAAGGCGTTGAAGAACACGCCTTGCGCCAAGAGGATCAACAAGCGCTCCAGCCAGTTTGGCTTGGCGATGGCAACAAAGGTCATCAGATGCATGCGCTCGTTTTGCGACTCGTCGAGCAAAGTCTGGATCCAGCCATGGTCATCTTCCATGCGGCGCAGGCTGCGCATATGCACCAACATGCCCGCGACCATGCCGGGCACAGCGGCCACGGTTTCAAGTACGACTGCGCGGTGGCCATAGCGCTTGGCAAAGAACCGGTCGGCAAAGAAGCGCAACATACGGGTCAGGCCCAATGCCACTCGGTCTGAGAGGTCTTGTGGGGCTTGATGAAACTCCAATGGATTAGCCGTTTCAAAAGGATAACCCGACGCCGTGCTCATAACTTTCTCCTGCTTTTGGGCACCCTTCGCGCAAAAGTGCCTCAAGGTCCAAACAAGAGATGGTGATGGGGTCTGAATTCGAAAATGCGACGCAATGTCGCCCCCCTCCTTTGCCGCTTAAACCCAATCGCCCCAGGCGCTTTGGATCAAGGTGAGGCCTGCGAAAGTCGCGGTATCGGCCCTTAAAATCCGGGGGCCTAAATTGACGGGGCGCACTAAGGGGCTTGCCCGCAATTTCTCGCGCTCGGCAGGCGTAAAGCCACCTTCTGGCCCAGTCAGAAGGGCGACGCGGGCAGGCTTATCCGCCAAGGCTTCAGCGACCAACATGGCATCACCGGCCTCATCGGCAAACAGGATGCGGCGCACTTCGGCTTTGGGATCCAAGAGACTCATCAGGCTTATTGTGTCATGCACCTCGGGGACAAATAGGGTCCCGCATTGTTCAGACGCCTCGGCAGCCCGACTGCGCAAGCGGTCGAGATTGAGCTTGCGCACGATGGTGCGCTCGGTCAGCACTGGGCGGATGCGCGCCACGCCTAGTTCCGTGGCTTTCTCAATAATCGTATCAGTGCGGTCACCTTTGACTGGTGCAAACAAGAGGTCGAGATCGCAAACCGGGGTTTGGCTGCGGGTCTGTTCAGTGCAGACGGCTTCTGCGCCCTTTTTGCCAATTTGGCTTAAATGGGCCAACCATTCGCCATCGCGGCCGTTGAACAGCAAGATAGCTGCGCCCACGGGCAAGCGCAGAACATGGGCCAAATAATGGGCTTGGCCTGCATCCAAGGCGACCGACTGATTTTGGCTAAGGTCGGCGGCGACATAGAGGCGTTGGCTGGGCTTCATCATTCACTCATTTGGCTAGCCCCCTTGCGCGGGGCGACAGGTGATGTGCACACTTCAAGCTTATGCTGGAGGAAGCAAGATGGCCAACGACAAGAAGTCCACAAAAGCTGCAAGCGACACTGCCAAGTCCAAAATGTCAGATGCCGAATTCCTCGAGCGGCTAGAGCCTCTACAAGTCGCGCTCGTCACGACCCAGCAGTGGTTGATGGAGACGGACGCAAAAGTCCTGATCATCTTTGAAGGCCGCGATGCGGCAGGCAAGGATGGCACGATCAAGCGCATGATTGAGCATATGAGTGCGCGCTCGACCCGCGTTGTGGCACTTCCCAAACCGTCAGACCGCGAAAAAACCCAATGGCATTTTCAGCGCTATGCCGCCCATTTGCCAGCGGCCGGCGAAGTCGTGATCTTCAACCGCTCTTGGTATAATCGCGGCGGCGTTGAGCCCGTCATGGGCTTTTGTACGCCCGAAGAGCACGCCGATTTCTTGCGCGATGTGGTGCCCTTTGAGACCATGTTGAGTGAATCGGGCACCCATATCATCAAGCTCTGGTTGGATATCAGCCGCGAAGAACAAGCTCGACGTTTGGAAGAACGCCGCACCGACCCGCTCGCGCGCCTCAAAATCAGCCCGCTTGATGCCGTCGCTCAGGA
>CALRLV020000135.1:0-7694 GCA_943368895.1 Ferrovibrio terrae | reverse complement strand
GAAACCAAGGACCCTAAAAGCGATAAAGCCCCGTGGCGGACGATACGCGCGACGCCGAGGTGCGACGGACGGGCGGGCCGCATCCACTCAAGAATCGCAAACAAAGCGAGTAAGCCCAGCGTGGTGGCAAGGCGCAACGACGCGTCTGTCATGCCGATTTCAGGATGGCGGACAGCGCCTTGATTTCAATCAGGCGGCCAGAGCTGCGCCGCCAGGCGAGGCCAACTTGGCGGCCAATTACGGGCGGGTTGAAGGGCCGGACGACCAAACCCTCTGCGGCAATGCCGGCGTCCGCGGCCATCTTCGGCAAAAGCGAAATACCCATGCCCCCGGCTGCCATTTGAACAAGGGTGAACAGGGATGTCGCCCTTACTTCTTCTTGGCCAGGGCGCGTCATGCCACACACGCCAATCGCATGGTCGCGTAAGCAATGCCCGTCTTCGAGCAAAAGCACCGATTCTCCGGCCAGATCAGCAGCGGACAAATCCGCTTTTTTAGAAAGCGGATGGTCTGCTGGGCCCACAAACAGGAACTCATCGTCAAACAAGGGCAACGTATCAATGCCCTGGGCTTCATAGGGCAGGGCAATCAAGGCAGCATCCAACGTATGGGCGCGTAGTCCCTCTATCAATCGACCTGTCAAATCCTCGCGCAAATAAAGTTTCAGTTTAGGGAAAGCCGCCTTTGCGCGCGGAAGGACCTTGGGCAGGAAGAAGGGTGCAATGGTTGGAATAACGCCTAAGCGGAAAGGTCCTGTCAAAGGTTCTGCTGCGCCTTGGACCGCCTCGCCCAATTCATCGACTGCTGAGAGGATAGCGCGGGCTTTAGCGGCGGCAATCTCGCCGGCAGGTGTCAGTGTTGCCCCGTTGCGGCCTCTTTCGATCAACCTCGCACCCAGAATAGCCTCCAGTTCCTTGATTGCCGCCGACAGCGAAGGTTGGGTAACGAGCGCTTGTTCGGCAGCTGCTACGAAGGAGCCATGTTCGGCAATCGCCGTTAAGAAGGATAGTTGACGCAAAGTGGGTTGGGACATGGGACTGCTATACCCCAAACAGCAAGAATGTCATTATCCGCCCCAAGATGAACGAAATGCAACTTGACGGCCATGTGCGGATTGCTCATGCCATTGAACAAGGAACACACGCTTTGACGTGTTTGGGAGACCAACATGCAACAATTATTTGACCGCCGATCTGTTCTGCTTGCAGGTGCTGCTATGACCGCTTCAACCGCTTTGCCCGCCTTCGCCCAATCCTCTGCGCCCCGCCGTGGCGCGCCTTTGGGACCAATCGCCAAGAAAATTGCCCATGAGATCACACAGCATGGCCAGACACGCACGGACAATTATCACTGGCTGCGCGACGCCAATTGGCAAGCGGTCATTGATGAGCCATCGAAGCTGAGCGACGAAATCCGCACCCATATTGAAGCCGAGAACGCCTACACCAAGAGCGTACTACTGGATCCAACTGCGAAGTTGCGCGCGGATTTGTTTGAAGAGCTGAAAGGCAAAATCAAGCAGGATGATTCGAGCGTGCCGGCCCGTGACGGTGCCTGGGCTTACGCCACTCGCTTCCGTACAGGCGGCCAATATCCAATCGTCTACCGAAAGGCTGTGGACGCAGCGACAGGCGAGGCAACGGGTGCCGAACAAATTCTGATCGATGGCGACAAGGAGTCCAAGGGCGAAAAGTTTTGGCGCTTGCAGGATTGGGAGCAAAGCCCCACTCAAGATCTGTTGGCTTATTTTGTCGATTATGAAGGCGGCAACAAGGTCACTTTACGGTTCCGCGCTACGGCCAATGGCTCTGATCTGCCGTATAAGATTGAAGGCGCATCCGCAGGCCTCGTGTGGGCCAAGGATGGCCGAACCTGCTTCTATTGCCTGTTGGACGACAATTTCCGCGTCGCTAAAATCATGCGCCACGTCGTAGGTGAAGACCCAAAGACTGACGTGATGATCTTTGAAGAAAAAGATGCGTCCTTCCAGACCGGTATCGGCAAAACCGCCTCAGGCGATTATCTGATCATTTATCGGTCACAGAGCGAAAGCTCCGACGTCTTGATACTGCCTTTGACGACACCAACGGCCAAGCCAAAGCGGTTCACGCCTTATCGGAAGGGCGTCGAATATCTGCCAGATCATCATGGTGGTCATTTCTATATCCGCAACAATTCTGGCGGTGCGATTGACTTTAAGATTTCGAAGACACCCGTCAGCAAGACCAACGCTTCCAACTGGACTGACTTCATTCCACACGAGGCAGGTTGCTTTATCGAGACCGTGCACCTGTATGCTGGCCACATGGTCCGCGAGGAATCGGTCGACGCTCTGCCCCGCCTGACGGTTCGGGACATGGTGAGCGGCAAAGAGCATCAGATCGACTTCCCAGAAGAAGCCTATGATCTGTCAGTCTTACGTGGGTTTGAGTGGAAGACGACCAATCTGCGCTTTACTTATAACTCACCCTCAACCCCTACCGAGACGTGGGATTACGACCTGAACTCCAAGGCTCGCACCCTGCGCAAGACGCAAGAAATTCCGTCGGGCCATGACAAGAATAATTATGTCGTGCGGCGGACAGTGGCGGTTGCGAGCGACGGTGCGCGTGTGCCGCTGACGATCCTCTATCATAAGAAGACACCGATCGACGGCACGGCACCTGCCTTGCTCTATGGATATGGATCTTATGGCATTTCCATGCCAGCTAGCTTCTCGACGGCACGCCTGCCTCTGGTGGATCGGGGCATGGTTTATTGCATCGCGCATATCCGTGGCGGCCAAGATCGTGGCTATCAATGGTATCTCGATGGCAAGCTGATGAAAAAGCAGAATACTTTCTCGGATTTTGCCCGTGCGGCAGAAGCCTTGGTTGAGCAGAAGTTTGCAGCACCAAAACAGATCGTCATTGAAGGCCGTTCCGCAGGTGGCCTCTTGGTTGGTGCCGTGATGAACCAGCGGCCAGAACTGTTCGCCGGGGTTATTGGTGGTGTCGCCTTTGTCGACGTGATCAACACGATCTCTGACGCGGAGTTGCCCCTCACGCCACCTGAGTGGACCGAGTGGGGCGACCCGATCAAGTCGAAAGCGGCATTCGACTATATGATGGCCTATAGCCCTTATGACCAAGTTGGTACCAAGGCCTATCCACCACTGTTCGCCCAGACTGCGCTGTCCGACAGCCAAGTCACCTATTGGGAGCCGACCAAATGGGTAGCAAAACTGCGGGAACTGAGCCCAGAGGCAGGGCCCTTTATGCTCAATGTCAATATGACGGCGGGCCATGGCGGGGCCTCCGGCCGCTTTGACCGCCTTAAAGAAGTGGCCGACAGCCACGCCTTCGCACTTTGGTGTGTCGGCAAAGCCTAAACCAGCGGACAGCCCTCGATGGTTATGCGGTGCATAAGACGAAAGTCGCCGTGGTAATCATTGAGGGCGTAATGCCACGTGGCCCGATTGTCCCAAAAGGCCACCGAGCCCGGCTGCCAAACAAAGCGAGTTGTGAAGGCGTCACTCGTTGCATGATTGTAGAGATAGCTTAACAGCGGCCAGCTCTCTTCTTGGGTCCAACCTTCAAAATGCAACGTGAAGGCCGGGTTCACGTAAAGCGCCTTGCGACCACTCAGAGGGTGGGTAATCACAACGGGGTGGATGGCATCTTGGGTGGCTGCTTCCGCATTGCCGATCCGTTGTTCGCCATCACCACGATAAGCGCCTTGCGCCCCAAACACGTGGCGACTGGAATGAACGGCTCGCAGCCGCGACAATGTTTCTTTCAAACCGTCTGACAGACCATCATAGGCCGCATACATGGAGGCAAACAATGTGTCTCCGCCGGTTTGTGGCAAGTTACGTGCAACCAGAACAGAGCCCAAAGCAGGTTCTTGGTCATAAGAGTGATCGGTGTGCCAAGCCCCACCGATATTGGTGGTTTGTTCCTTTTCCTTGCGAACCTCAGCAATTTCCGGATGAGTTTCTGTGGCCTTAAAAAAGCGATTGATATTGATGGGACCAAAGCGACGCGCAAAAGCAATATGGTCTTCAGGTGTCAGGCTTTGATCACGGAAGAATAAAACGCCATGATCAGCAAAGGCCTGCTTCAACAGGGTCTCTTGCATATCCTCCAAGTGGCGCAGATCGACCCCACTCACAACCGCACCCACTCCGCTCAATGCTTCTAGCTGCATCCTCACCACCTAAGTATCTCTGTTATTAGTCAGCAGTGTGATGGGAAATGCGCGGCGGTCAAGCGGTGAATGCGCGATGGGGCGGGCATGCTGGAACTAGGACATGCCCGCCCTTTAGGGCTTTAGGCCGCCCGCACCCGAACCAAGAAGCTATCAACTTCGTCACGCAGTCTTGTTGCCTGTAGCCCCAGCTCGCGCGCGGCCGACAAGGATTGCTCAGAGGCGGCACCCGTTTCGGCAGATCCAGCTTGGACGAGGCCAATCGACTGCGACACTTCAGCCGTGCCATTGGCAACGTCGATCGTGTTGCGTGTTATCTCATTGACCACCGCCATCTGCTCTTCTACCGCCGCGCTGATAGAAGCGGAAATTTGGTTGATTTCGCCAATCGTGGTGCTGATGCCCGAGATGGCAGCAACGGCTTGATCGGTCGCCGCCTGAACTTCATTGATCTGAACAGAGATTTCATCGGTCGCTTTGGAAGTCTGTTCAGCAAGGCTTTTGACTTCAGAGGCCACCACGGCAAACCCTTTGCCAGCAGACCCGGCACGGGCGGCTTCAATCGTCGCATTCAAAGCCAACAAATTGGTTTGCGAGGCGATGTCTGAGATCAGTAACACCACTTGGCCAATTTTCTCTGCGGCACGGGAAAGGGCAAGGACGGTATCATTGGTGGCCGTGGCCTTTTGCTCAGCTTGACGGGCAATATTGGCGGCTGACGTGACTTGCTGGGCGATCTCCCGGATCGAGGCACTCAGTTCCTCGGAGGCAGAAGCCACCGTCTGAACATTAGCCGAGGAAGCGGCCGCGCTATGGGCCACAGAGTCAGAGTGCGCGCTGGTTTCACGCGCCGTACGGGCTAAGGCTTCAGAAGTTGCGGTAAGCTCAGTGGCGGAAGCCGCGACAACTTCGACCACCTGCCCAACTGAACGTTCCAGGCTGTCAGCGAGGCCATTCATCATGGCGTGCTTTTCGGCCTCAGCCTGCTCGCGTTGCTGTTTTTGGCTATCCGACAAGGCTTTGACTTCGCGCGCATTGGTCTGGAAAACCTTTAGGGCTGCAACCATCTCGCCAATTTCGTCCTTTGAGGCAAAACGGTCGATATCGCCATCAAGCTTGCCATCAGCCAAGGCACGCATTTCGCTGGAGATTGCCACCACCCGTGCGGCTATTCGGCGGTTGATGAACCAGGTTAAGAAACCGACCAACAACAGGGAAACAACGGCTTGGAACAAGGTGAATATCAGCATGCTGTTGGCTAGATCGGAGATCTTGCTGGATTCGGAATCGAGGTCGCGCCCAGCAAGGGAAACCAGTTCTTCAGCCGTCGCGAGCGCGGCTGAGGATTCGCCGAAGAAACTATTGAGGTCCACGCCATAGCCACCTTCTGCAGCACGGGCGAAAAGCTTTGACCGGGTTTGGGCGTAGGAACCGAAATAGGTCGCTTCAATCTTGGCCACCGCATTTTTCACCGCTTCAGGTGTTTGCGGATGACTTGCGCGCATCTTGATCTCGGTCATGGCCGCTTGGGCGCGAGTGGCATACACGCTGGCTTGGCCCATTTGCTCAGCTGAAATTGGCGCTTGGGTCGCCGTGGCAATGGCTAGAATGGTGCGTTCACGTCCACCAAATTCGCGTAACTCCCAAGCTAAGCGCTGAATGGACTGAAGATTGACGACGGTACTGGGTGCAACGGCATCAGCCGGCAATAGGCCGGAGTCTAACGACCGAATCGCCTCGACATTAGCTTTAATGCTAGCGGGGATCGTTTGGACCAGAGCTGCATCCCGCGAGGCTGCGTCCACCCCCAAAGCCGGGTCGGCACTGCCGCGCAGAGTCTTGATGCTGTCGAGATAGGTGGTGAGCGACTTCGTAAACTGATCAGGTTTGTCGAGATGTGGGGTTTCACCCACCAATGTCTTCAATTCCCCAAAGCTTTTATCAACCGTGGCGCGCTGTTGCGACAGTAGCCCAGCGAGTTCAGCGGGCATCGCTGTTGGTAGGTTCAAACCAACTTGTGTCAAAGATCGCTCAAGCGACAACTTCGTCGTCGCATCATACAATTTGTCACTGACTAATACCGACGAAACCAGCGCCTGTCCGGCTTGCCGCTTCTCCCAAGATTGCGACAACGCGAAAGCAGAACACACGATGGTCGTAAGTGTAATGCCTGCGCAGGTAGCCATGGCGATTTTCTTCATTGACATATGCAGCTCCAAAGTCACTATTTTTTATTTTAAAACAAGACTTAGACTTTTGTTCATTGCATATTTATTAACTTGTATCTTACATAACAACTATGTTATCTTAATCACCGAAATTTGAATAGAATCCTTCAGCGCAGTATATCTATAAAATTACTCTTTGGTATATTCACTAATTGAACTGGCGTTCTGGGCCTGCCAAGGTGCAGCTAGCCTGGAGCCATCGCAGATTAATGCCGACGCGATTGGCACCCTCATCGGCCCAAGAATAGGACACAGCGCGCGGGTTTCCCTTTTCGTGCACGTAAAGGGTTAGGGACGGCCTGTTGGTGCCATAAGGCCATTCCGCCAAACGAAGGCGCAAGTAGAATTCACGCACGGGGACCTCATCTGTCTTCACCGCCAGCTCGCCACCCTGATCGTGGATCCAGCCGCGGTCAAACGTCCAACTTTCCGGCCCAACGCCGGTGTCGCCGTGCTTTGCGCCGCGCAGCACCGAAGTCCAGCACGTAAAAGGACGCGCTTTATTGAGCTTATGCGGGATATTGGCTTTATTGCCATAGACATGGGCCCCAGCCTCATCGACTGCTTGGTCGAGAATGGTGATGCTGCGATTACTTAGGACCAAGTGATCTGTGATTATGAGCGCCTTGCCCGTGCGCTGCGAGTTAACCCGACAAGCACCGGGCTTCATCGTTCCGACGAATTGTTGCTCTTGCCGACGCCAATAAACCTCGCAGCCCGGATAAAGAATCATATTTGTCGGGCTGAGGACGGAAAGCTTAGCAGGGTCCTGGTACGCTCCCTTTATTGCCTGGGCTTGGTCGGCTGAAGGCGCAAAAATCTCTAGCTTAATTGCTTTTTCTGCGGCATCGATGGAGAAACGATAAAGCCGCTGGCGATAGATTTTGTTGGGATCATTGTCGGAATATTGCTCGACATAAAACATATTCGGCCCGAAGGCAGGCAGGTTAACTGGGGCAAAGATTGAGTGAATGCGCCCGTTGCGTTCCATCTCCGGCGTCTTGAGTTCGCCGTCAAAATAGACCTGCAGGTCATTGTCATAGCGACCCGGGAAATACTCTAGCAAAACGCGCAGGTCCTTCGCCAAAACGTCTTGGGCAGTCGGTGCGCGCTCTTGCGCCATCGCGGATGGGGCCGCGCATAAAGCCAGTCCACACAAGGCCAAGCTGGTCATCGAAGGGAATAGTTTCGCGATCATGGGTACCTCCTTCGGGGTATAAAGTCTCAGAAAATTGGAAATGATAACAAAAAAGCCCGACGCGGGAAGCGCCGGGCTTA
>CALRLV020000134.1:0-7714 GCA_943368895.1 Ferrovibrio terrae | reverse complement strand
GGCCGATCAAGCAAAAGTACGGCAGCGCGATTTCTTGGGCTGACCTCATGATCTTAGCAGGCAATTGCGCCCTTGAGTCCATGGGCTTCAAGACCTTTGGCTTTGCCGGCGGCCGCACCGATGTGTGGGAGCCTGAAGAAGATATCTATTGGGGCAAGGAAAAAGGCTGGCTCGATGATCAGCGCTATTCAGGCGAACGTGACCTCGAAAATCCACTCGCCGCCGTCCAAATGGGCTTGATCTATGTGAACCCAGAAGGGCCGAATGGCGTGCCAGACCCCTTGGCCTCGGCCTTTGATATTCGCGAAACCTTTGGCCGTATGGCCATGAATGACGAAGAAACCGTCGCTTTGATCGCTGGCGGTCACACCTTCGGTAAAGCCCATGGTGCTGCGGACCCAAGCAAATATGTCGGCCCCGAACCAGAAGGCGCGACCATTGAAGAGCAAGGCTTTGGCTGGGCCAATAGCTTTGGCACGGGCAAGGGCGTGGACACCATCACCAGCGGCCTAGAAGGCGCTTGGACCACTAACCCGATTAAGTGGGACAATAATTATTTCGACAATCTGTTCGGCTATGAATGGGTGCAGAGCAAGAGCCCAGCTGGCGCGACCCAATTTGTGCCAGCACAAGCCGATGCGCACGGCACCGTGCCTGACGCCCATGACCCTAACAAGCGCCATGCGCCCGTTATGTTCACTACCGACCTCGCGCTGCGGTTTGACCCAATCTATGGACCTATCTCCAAGCGGTTCCATGAAAATCCAGATCAATTCGCCGATGCCTTTGCGCGGGCTTGGTACAAGTTGACCCACCGCGACATGGGGCCACGCGCCCTGCATTTGGGCCCTTGGGTACCGAGCGAAGAGTTGATCTGGCAAGACCCAATCCCGGTGCGCGAGCATGCGTTGGTCGATGAATCCGACATTGCAGATTTGAAGGCTGAGATCGGCGCATCGGGCCTCAGCATTAGCGAAATGGTGTCCACAGCTTGGGCCTCGGCTTCGACCTTCAGGGGTTCAGACAAGCGCGGTGGGGCCAATGGTGCTCGAATTGCACTCGCTCCGCAAAAGGACTGGGAAGTCAATCAACCAGCACAACTGGCCAAGGTGTTGGATCAGTTGCGCGCCATTCAAGCCAAGTTCAATGCCAAGGCCGCTTCTGGCAAGAAGGTTTCTTTGGCGGACCTGATTGTACTGGCAGGGTCTGTTGGGATCGAAAGCGCTGCAGCCAAAGCCGGTCGGCACATCAGCGTCCCGTTTACCGCGGGACGGATGGACGCCAACCAAGAGCAAACTGACGTGGACTCGTTCCAAGTCATGGAACCGGTCGCAGATGGCTTCCGCAATTATCAAAAGTCCGCCCTTTCGGTCTCGGCCGAGGAGCTTTTGGTTGACCGGGCGCAACTGCTGACGCTGAGCGCACCCGAAATGACGGTGCTGGTTGGTGGCCTTCGGGCATTGGGTGTCACTACAGGGTCTCATGGCACCTTAACCACGCGACCTGGTACCCTGACAGCAGATTTCTTCTCGAACCTGCTGAATATGGATGTGGTCTGGGCCCCTTCGGCCACGGCCCCTGGCATCTATGAAGGTCGGAACCGTAAGACCGGTGCCATCGTCTGGACCGCGACACGGGTTGATCTGGTCTTTGGATCGAACTCGCAATTGCGGGCCTTGGCCGAAGTCTATGCCAGCCAAGATGGTGAAGCCCGCTTCATCGACGCCTTTGTGGCTGCTTGGACCAAAGTGATGAATTTGGATCGCTTTGATCTGATCTAAATCTCCGTGCGACCCTATAGCCCTTCACCGCACCAAGACGGTGAAGGGCTTTTCTTTGAGCCAGTTCACTCAGCGCCAAACTTCCACGTCAACCTGAGACCTGCGACCAATGCGTTTTTGGTGGTCGCATCGACACCTGGGTTAAGAACATATTGCACATCGCCTTGCAGGGAAAATCCACCACCAATCGCGGCAGCATAGGTCACCTCAAAATTGGTTTCTGCCTTTGAGAACCCAACAAAACGAGCCAGTGGCGTAGTCCGTACATGCGCAAGTGCAATGCCGAATTGATCTTCACGGCGGCCCTCCAACGGCCCAGCCCAGACGGCACCTACCCCGACATAACCATCCACATCATTGAGATCTGACTTCGCCGTTCCCGCCCGCAAGAAGGTGGTGGCCGCAGGCTCAACTTGATACTCTACCGTGCCATAAAATCCTGAATTGCCATTTTGAAGGCGGGCGCGGGAGCTCATACTGGCTTGTGAATAGGCCCAGCCTCCAAACGCCCAGCGCCAGGATCCTGCTTGTTGCTCAACTTCCAGCACACTCAATAGGCCGTCGTCCTTGCGCCAACGAAGATCGGTGCGGTCAGGCCTGAGGGGATCGCCTGGCACCGGATCAAAGACGCCAGCCCGAAGCTTGAAACCTTCCCCCAAAGTCGTCTCACCTACTATGGCCCAGCCCAAGGTTGGAAAAATAGACGGCCCATTCGGTCCAGTCTGGGAGAAACTCGGCACAATCCCATGTGAGGGATTGATGAAGAGGCTGGAGACACCAGGCGCATCAAATGTGCCATTAAGATCGATCAATCCCAGCTTTAGATAAGAGCCGGATTCATCGAACTCCTTCGCGACCCAAACCTCATAGGGCCGCAGCGCCTCGGTGCCGGCTTCAATGTTTGAGATACCTTGCAGATCGCCAACCAAGTCGCGGGAGAAAGCCTTCTTGCCATTATAGAGCGCGCCAATGCTGGCTTTGATCCCGCGCAGGCCGTGGACGGCACCGTCATAATTGACCTGCACAGCCACATTGTCGAGCGTCCGTGACCCCTCTTTGATCCCGCCGCTGAGATTGGATAACACATCGATTGTCACATTGCCTGTAATGGAAAAGGCTTTCGTCGCCTCGCCACCTTGGGCCAGCGCCCGAGATGTTGTTGCGATTGGAATAAACGCGACGGCGATTGGCAGTAGCCAACGGGTGCGCATCTTAGGCCGCCTTGATATTGCTGAAGAAGAGGTCGGCACTTTGGCGCAAATGTGCTGCTTGGCGGGCCACATCTTCGGCAGCTTTGGTTACCGCCTCGGAGGCACCTGCGGCATCGGTAGCAGCGGCATCAAGTTCACCCACGCTGGCATGAGCCGCATCCGTACCGTTAGAGGCGAGGCTAGCACTATGGGCAATCTGTTCGGTCGCGCCCGATTGCTCCTGCACGCTATCAGCAGCCGCGCGTGAAAGATTTTGCATTTCTTCGATCATGGTGATGACATGCAACACCGAAGAAGCAACATGATCCGATGCCTGTTGAATCCGGCTGATGCGGTTGACAATGTCTTGCGTCGCATTGCCGGTTTGCGCTGCGAGGGACTTCACTTCACCCGCAACGACGGCAAAGCCTTTCCCCGCTTCACCAGCCCGCGCAGCCTCAATTGTAGCGTTGAGCGCGAGCAGGTTGGTCTGGGCTGCCACGCCTTCGATCAAGGCAACCACTTCACCGATTTCTGCAACCGCTTCCGCAAGGCCCTTCACAGAGACATCGGTCTCCCGGCCCAGTTGCACAGCATTTTCGGCCAAACTCGCAGACTGTGCCATTCGACCCGCTATTTGCTCAACTGACGCGGTAAGTTCAGTCGTCGCCGCAGCAATCGACGATACGCTGTGCGAGGCTTCTTGTGCTGCAGAAGTTGCTACATGGGTCAGCGAGCGGGTCTGGGACGCCATAGCACCTAACTGGCAGGCGCTGGCTTCTAATTCGTGAGATGCCGAAGCCAAAGTTGACAAGCTCTCGCTCATCATGGCGGAGAACTCCTCAGTTAGGGCAGCTATCTTTGCGGCACGCGCTTCACGCTCTCCAGCGCTTAACGCGGCAAGTTCTTCCAATCGGGTGCGCTCTAAGGCATTGGCTCGGAACCTTCCCATCGCTGCCGACAGTGAGCTGATTTCACCGCCTGCCCCCGCATGCGGAGCTTCCACCGTTAGGTTACCTTCTGCCAAACCATTCATCGCCTCCGCCAAATCTGCCACCGGCTTGGCCACGGTGCGTCGCAAGAAGAGATTAATCCCGGCTGCAAACACAAAGGCAAAGATGAGGATGGACGCCATAAGATATTCGGTTAACAGCGCCTCTGATTCTGACTGGGCAACAGCGTCTTGCGCGGATGCTTCAATGACTTCTGAAGCTGCTTCCATGGATTTTTCGAGCGCGCTAAACTTCTCTAAGAAGGCAGGCATGGCAGCGCGGGTCGCAGCGGGATCAGTCGTTGAGCTCGCAACAATCGCCTTAGCACCGTCGATGTAATTGGCTAAAGGCAGCGCGAGATCATCAAGAGCCTGTTTGACTCTAGGGTCCTTGGCAGTGGCTTTTGAATCGGCGATTGCCTTCTCAAACGTTGCGATATGTTCTTCTGTATCTGCCTTCACTTGAGCGGGCGTATAAACCGCCAAATCTGGATCAGAAGCGAGGAGTGCGGCCAGAGCGTCGCCACGCAGGGCATCATGCATCATGTCTGCCTGCATATGGTTTCGCAAAACCTGAGTCGCCTCAACCGATTGACCAACACCTTGATAATAGCGTGTCGAAACCCAGAGGCCAGTTGCAGACGCCGTTGCCGCAAATGCAAAAGAAAGCGCGCCAGCGAATGTGACTTTTGCGCCGATTGTATCGAATTTCATATGTGTCCCCATCAGGTAGCTTTGGTCAGCATTGAGAACACACAAGAATGCACCTTACCCATGGTTACAAGACAAAGGTTTTGCCTTGGTTAATCAGGTTTAGCGGCAATCGGTTGTGAATCTGGCGTAAGCTTATGCTAAGGCTAGACCCATGTTACATCGTCGCCACTTCCTCACATCCGCCACGACAATGGCCCTCGCAATGACCCCGCTGGCCGGCTGTGCAATGCGGCCCGCCATCATTCCGACTTTACCGGGGTTTCCTCAAGCGCCCCACAGTCCGCCCCTGATGCACAAAAGCCTGTCGCGGATTGCCCTAACTTCCTGTTCAGATCCGACGATGGACTTAAGCCTGTTTCGCGATGTTGAAGCCGCCAAGCCCGATCTTGTGATTATGATGGGCGACAATGTTTATGGCTCTGGCTCACCAACCAATCCGGATCTACCCAGCCTTAAAGAAGCTTATGGGAAGCTTGCTGCATCAGAACCATTTCGGTCACTGGTGGCGTCGACGCCAACAGAAGCGGTCTGGGATGACCATGATTACGGCATTAATGATGGTGGCGGCGACTTTGCTTATAAACAACGCGCGCAATCCATGTTCGCAAGCTTTTGGAATGTCCCGTCCAACAGTCCCATCCGGCAGCACCCTGGTGTTTATCGAGCTTTTCGTACAGGACGTCCGGGCCAAGTCTTGCAAGTCATCCTCCTGGACACCCGCTATTTTCGTGACCCTTTGCTGCCGACTGACGAGAGCAATGCACCCCGCAAGGAACGCTACATCCCCCATTCGCCAAGCTCTAACGCGGATGTCTTAGGGGCGGCGCAATGGGCGTTTCTGGAAGAAGAACTGAAAAAGCCTGCCGATCTGCGCCTGATTATCTCCTCGATCCAAGTCATTGCCGATGGCCACGGCTGGGAACGTTGGGGCAATTTTCCACGCGCCCAGCAACGCTTGTTTGACCTGATTGCTCAAACCAAAGCCCAAGGGGTCGTCTTTGCTTCAGGTGATCGACATTATGGCTCGATCCATCAACAGACAAAGGGGGTGGCCTATCCGCTGACGGACTTAACCGCCTCCGGCATCAATAAGGGCTATCGCACGGCACCTGGTACCGATTGGGTGCGCGAACCTGATAGCAATCGGATTGGCGATGGCTATGGGCCGATCAATTTCGGCCTTATCGATGTGGATTGGGCGGCGCGCACCCTAGACTTGAAGTTGGCTGGCGTGGGCGGAACCGTGACGCGTGCGCACCGTTTGGCTTTCGGTGACCTTCAGCCCTGAAGTCGCGCCTTCAAAAGGCATTGTAAGCCAGCCCGTTTTGTATGATCGTGGCGTCCACAAAAATAAATTGGGAGCGACGTTTATGGATCATTCAACCCCCATCGCAATTATCGGCGCGGGCCTTGGTGGGCTTGCTGCAGCGATACAGCTCAAGCAAGCAGGCTATCAAAACCTTACTTTGCTTGAAAAGGGGGCGAAAGTCGGCGGTACGTGGGCGCAAAACACTTATCCGGGTTGTTCTTGCGATGTGCCGGTCGCGCTCTATCAATATAGTTTTGCGCCAGCGATCCACTGGACCAACACCTATCCAAGTTCGGCCGAGATCCAAGCCTATTGCGAGCAATTGGTGACGGGCTTTGGCTTAGAGCCACTCTTGTCTTTGAACACAGAAGCGACCTCGGCGGTTTGGGATGAGACGGCCCAGAGCTGGGCTTTAACGACAAGCGACGGCCAGGTCCGCCAGTTTGGGGCGATCATCTCTGCCCTTGGCCAATTAAACCGCCCGTCAATCCCACAGATTGCGGGCCAATCGAGCTTTAAAGGGGCCAGCATGCATTCAGCGGCCTGGAACCATGATATCGATCTCACGGGCAAGCGCGTTGGCGTCGTCGGCTCGGCGGCCAGCGCCGTGCAATTGATTCCCGAAGTTGCCAAAGTGGCTGGCTCGCTGGTCGTGTTTCAACGCTCTGCCAATTACATCGGACCGCGTGGCGACCGGGAAATTCCAGCGACCGAGATCGCGCTCTTGCTCAGCAATCCACAGGCAGCGATGGACCTTGGCGCACGTAACCGCGCGATGATTTTTGATACGGCTGACACCTATTTCTGGCAGACCTTCAGTTGGACAGCCGAAGGTCGCGCCGCCTATGCCGATATCGCCAAGCGACACTTGGAAAAGCAGATTGCCGATCCGGAATTACGCGCCAAGTTGACCCCAGACTATGCCGTGGGCTGTAAGCGGTTTCTATTCACCGACACCTTCTATCCCGCATTGACACAAGATCACGTGACTTTGGAGACTGGCCGAATTGAAGCCTTTGATGCGACAGGCATCCGCGTAGAGCCCGGAACCCACTATGATTTGGACGTTGTGATTTATGCCACCGGCTTTGAAACAACCGGTTGGCATTGGAGTTTGGATGTAGTCGGTCAGAACGGCACCCATCTCGCCGATCAATGGGCGGAAGGACCTGAGGCCTATCTGGGCATCACGACTAAGGGCTTCCCCAATTTCTTCATGCTCTATGGCCCACATACCAATCTAGGCCATAACTCGATTACCTATATGCTAGAGCGTCAGATTGAGTATGTTGGGGCGATGCTAGCAGGGCTGGCCGAACAAAAGGCCCAATCCGCCTCCGTCACGCCAGAGGCCCAAACCCGCTTTATTGCCGATTTGCAAGACGCTTTGGGTCACACTGTTTGGGCGGATCCAAGTTGTAATTCTTGGTACAAGAACGACATAGGTCAGATCACCCAGAACTGGGGCGGCAATTGTAAGTCCTATGCAGAGGCAGTTAGCCACGTGGTTTGGTCCGACTACGAGGTGCGGTAACTACGCCCGAAGCGCTGTTGTACATGGCTTTGCTGCAACAGAGAGTCCAAAGGACTTGACAGAAAGGTGACAGATTGTCACACAAAAGGGGCTTGGACTTCGGTCCGGCGGCGTTTCGGGGAGGAGACGCCCTTTTGGCTCTCGCGAGAGGGTGGCCGCGCCTAACCATGGCGCGGCCTTTTTTTATCTCCCAAC
>CALRLV020000133.1:0-7727 GCA_943368895.1 Ferrovibrio terrae | reverse complement strand
TGGTGCTGCACCCTGAAGACCTACGGAGACCGTAAAGGCCGGGAATTCAATATCCGGGTTGGAGTTGATCGGCAGCTTAAAGAAGGCCCCGATCCCCATGATGGTAAGCATGAAGAACAAAAGAATGGGGGCAATTGGGTTTTTGATGGCCCAAGAAGATATATTGCGCATAACGACTTACCTTATTTCTTGGGCGGGGTTGCAGGTTGGGCGGGGGTGGCAGCTTTAGCCGTAGGCTTGATTGGATTGATCTTTTCGCCTTCCGCCAAGAAGGCAGAACCAGCGGTGACCACCATGGAGCCAGCCGGTGGACCACTGACCAATTCAACCATCGACCCTTCCCGCGCACCAATGGTAACTTTCACCTTGGTGACGGAGTTATCGTTACGAAGAACAAAGACCGAAGCCCCTTCGCGACCATAAACGAGGGCCGACGCAGGCGCTGTAGTCACGCCACGTGGCTGCGACGATGCAGTGCCAGTCAGAAAGACGCCAGATTTCACCGCCGGATTGGGTGCCAATGTAAAGCGCGCGAGACCCGTGCGACGTTGAGGGTCGATTTGTGCCGGCAAGCGACGCAGAGAACCTGTAACCATCGAGCCATCAGGTGCTGTAAATTCAGCTGGCATGCCGAGGCTTAAGCGGCTGATCTCAGACTCTGGCACTTCGGCTGCAACTTCCAAGGCATCATTGGCGACAATGACGAACATGGGCTGGCCGGTCGATCCTGCGATTTCACCCACATTAACGGAGCGCGAAATGACTTGGCCGCCCACCGGAGCGGTGATCAAGCCGTTATTCTGGCGCGAATTGGATTGGGCTTGCTGGGCGATTGCCACTTCAAGGTCAGCACGCGCGGCACCGACGCGGGCGGCGGCTTGGGCGACAGCCTGACGACGGCCATCGAGCAAAGCATTGATGTCGCCCTTTTGCGTGCGCAAGCGCGCTTCGGCAGCACGGGCTGCGGCGCGGCGGCCCTCTAATTGCTCAACCGACAAAGCACCCTCTCCCTTGATCGACAAGGCGCGTTGGTACTCCGCTTCAGCTTGTTCGTAAGCGATCTGGGCAGAGGCCGTGTCGAGGGCGGTTTCGCGTGGCCCGGTCTCAGCCCGAGTAAGGTTTTGCCGGGCAGCTGTCAGGCCGACTTCGGCTTCTGCCAAAGACGTGCGAGCGCGACGGACTTGTGCGGCTAGTAGCTCGCTATCGGCATTGACTTGGCGACCGTCTAACCGGGCCAAAGCCTGACCGGCAACAACCCGGTCGCCCGCATCCGCCATGATTTGAATGACACGCGCGCCCGAAGAGGTTGGGAAGACACGGGCTTCTTGGACGGCTTGAACTTGGCCTGCGACCACGAGGCGGCCGGTGAAGTTTTTGACTTCAACAGGGGCGACTGAGACGGCTTGGGGCATGCGCCCGCCGTCTTTGCCCTTGGCGTCAGCGCCTGTCTTTTTCGCGGCTTCGCCTTTTTTTGCATCACCAGATTGACCGCACGCAGAAAGGCCGAGCGTGGTAGCAAGGATAAGCGCCAAGGATACAGCTTGGATTTTACGCGTCATTAGAAGCTCCAATCGGCTTTTTCACCGAGTTTTTGGTAGGGGAGGGAATTTGAATTGGGGTCGAAGCCGGATTGAGATAGCGCAGAACCAAGTTCTTCAGCGCTTGAGCGGCTTCTTCGGCAGTAAAGTCGTTCATAAAGGTCATGCGCAGGCCTAGGCCGTCAGCCGCAGCCATCAAAACGGCAGAAGCCTCAGCAGGGTCCAAGGTCGGTTCTATATGACCCAGCTCTTGGCCGGCTCTCAACAAGGCCGTGATTTCTGTGCGAATCTTGCTCTCGGCTTCGCGTGCTACGGCGGCAAATTTGGGATTGCGGACGGCTTCGGCCATCAACTCTGCCGCAAAAGCCGCGCGATTGGGCTCTGCATAAGCTTCGGTGAACTTTTCACATAGCTCAGACAGGGCAATCAGGAAGTTATCGGAAGCCCGCACCTCGTCAAAAGCCAAGGTAGCCGTGCGACGCTCATCGTCGGCCATAGCGGCAATGATCGCCTCCTTCGAGGGAAAATAGCGATAGAGACCGCCGGGGCTGATGTTGGCCTCGGTGCAAATCTGATCCATCGAAGTCGCGTGAAATCCGCGCCGCTCAAAGCATGCTTGAGCTGCATCCAAGATCTCCCGACGTCTAATCTCAGCTTTCAACGGGTTGACGGTGCGCGACATAAGTCCTATTCCGATAGCGAACGTTCGTTCGCATTATGCGGCCTTGCTCCCGAGGTCAAGCGGTCGAGCGAAAAAACATCATTTTGTGGAGACAGCATGTCTACGTCGGCACTTGGGTTTCGGATGTCAGCCAACAAGAAAAATCTCCGCAGGCTTGGCCTGAGCGGAAGTCTGGCGGTCCTGATTTTATTGGGCGGTTGCGCGACCGGCGGCTCGGTCGGATTTCCAGGCATGGGCGCGCCCAAGGTCAAAAATCCGGTTAGCACACTGCCGGATGCGTTCCGCGACATGCCGCCCGCCCCCGCGGGCGAAAGTGCAGCTTGGTGGTCGCAATTTGCGGACCCCGTTTTGGATAAGCTGGTGCGCGAAGCCCTTAACGAAGGCATTTCGGTTCAACTGGCCAATCAACGTTTGATCGAAGCGCGAAATAACGGCCGCGCAACGATTGCAGGCTTTGCCCCACGCCTGACTGCTGTTGGCTCTGCCGATACGGACTATGCGATGGGCGATACCAAGCTGACGTCGGCAACTGGTGCAGCAGTCGAGCAGCAAACCACCGGAACAGGGGTTTTGCGCGCAACGTGGGAAGTACCCTTGTTTGGGCGATTTAGCTCTGCCGTCTCTGGCGCAAAGGCAAATGAGGCTGGAGCTCGGGCTTCGCTGGAAGCTGCCAAGATCGCGATTATTGCAGATCTCGCCGCCGCTTATATTGATCTGCGCAATGCCCAGCAAAGCCTCGCCTATTTGGAGGAGGACTTGGCACGTGCGGACTCTTTGGCCGCAATTGCGCAAGCGCGCGAGGCTGCGGGCCTTATTTCATTGGCGGATAAGGGACTGTCGCAAGGACAGGCGGCGCAAATTCGTCAACGCGTGCCCGATGCGGAATTACGTGTCCGTGGGGCTTTGGACCGGATCGCGATCCTGCGCGGCGTGGTACCTGGTTCACTCGACCAAACTTTAGCCCCTGTGAAGGATTTTGCCTTCCGCTCGGAAGCCCCTTTGGTTGATGCTGTTCCTGCCAATTTCGTCCGTCGCCGATTGGATGTGGCGCGGGCCGAACAAGATGCGGTGCTGCAAGCTGCGGGCGTTGGCATCGCACGTGCCGATCTTTATCCCAGCCTCTCGATCGTTGGCACCATAACCAGCCTCTCTTCTCTGGCAGGCAACCCCCTTGCGCAAACAATCCAGCGCGGCAACGCAACCCCCGCCATCTCAATCCCCCTGTTTGACTTCGGGCAGAGACGCGCCAGCTTGAAGACTGCCGACGCAAGGTTCCAGCAAGCGCTGCTTTCCTATCGCTCAACCACGTTGAATGCGATTGCGGAGGGCCAGAATGCCTTGACCGCCTATGAACAGGCGCAAGCGCGCGCCAAAGCGGGCCTCGATGGAGAACGCGCGGCGCAAGTCCGCTTTGACGCGACCTTGGCGAGCTTTAACGTTGGACTGGCATCATTCAAGGACCGTCTGGAAGCCGAAAGTGCGCTCGCCAGTGCCCGTCAGGCCCGTTTGGCCAATCAGGCACAACTCAGCGATGCGGCGATTGGGCTCTATCGGACGTTTGCAGGCTCACCGGGGATTTAGTTTGTCTATCAGGCGGAGAAGCGCTTCACCAATCGCTCCATGAACTCACACCCGGCCGCGAGCTGGGAGATTTCGATGAATTCATCGGGCTGGTGGGCTTGTAGGATAGAACCCGGCCCGCAAATGACAGTTGACAGGCCGCCGCCCTGGAAAATGCCGCCTTCAGTTGCATAGGCTACGGCCCGGGTCGTGTTATCGCCGGTCAAGGCCCGCGCCAAAGCTTCTGCGGCACCGTCGGTCTCGGGTGCCATAGCCGGTGAGTGCGAGCGACGCATCATGCTGGCCCCGCCTTCTGGGGCCCGCGCCTTAATTGATGCATCGACCTCTGCCACCCAAGCAGCCACTTTCGCTTCATGTGCATAGGGATCATCCCCGACTTCAAACCGCATGTCCCACGTAATGCTGCAGGATTGGGCGAGAATGTTGGAAGCCGTGCCACCATCGATCAGACCGATGGTGAGCGACGTACCAGGCGGCTCAAACGGGCTGTTCGCTGGCGCATTCGCTCGGACCTCTTCGGACAGGGCACGGAGGTTGGCCAAGAGCGGCACTGCCTCCATAATGGCCGAAACTCCTTGTTGAACCTGACTGGAATGGGCGGCCCGCCCGGTAATCTCGATCTGGAAAGTCGACAAACCCTTTTGCCCAGAAACCACGCCCATATCACTTGGCTCGCCAATGATAACCGCTTCAGGCTTAGTATAATGTTGATTGAGCACCTCGACGAGGGACGGCGCGCCCAGGCAGCCAATCTCCTCGTCATAGGATAGCGCGATATGGATCGGTGCGGTCAGATTTGCCGTTGCCATCGCAGGGGCTAAAGCCAGCGCACAAGCCGCAAATCCCTTCATATCGCAGGTTCCACGACCGTAGAGTCGGCCATCCAATTCCGTCAAAGTCCACGGATCGGTCGCCCAATCCTGCCCGTCAACGGGGACAACATCGGTATGGCCTGACAAAACCACTCCACCGGGTGCATCGAGCGGCCCAAAACTGATGATCAAATTAGTCTTGGTGCCATCGGCGTTTGGGACGCGTCGCAAATGAGGCTTCAATGGTGCGACATGGGCCTCAACCCATTCAATTAACTCTAGATTTGAGTTGCGCGACGTGGTGTCAAATCCCACCAGTCTCGTTAAAATCTCGATGGTGTGTGTCAGGTTCTGGGTTCGGGTCATGTGGAACACTCTGCCATGGCCGCAGCGTTTAGGCCAATTCTTTCGTTGGTTAAGTTGATTTCAAGATATAAACATGTATTTATATCCCGAAATTTCATCCCGGAGTAGACCATTGGCCCGAGCGTCATATCTTTTCACATCTGAAAGCGTTTCTGAAGGACATCCAGACAAAGTCTGTGACCGGATTTCAGATGAAGTCGTCGACCTGTATTTCCGTCACACGATTGCGGAAGGATTAGATCCGTGGGCTCTGCGGTGCGCAGCCGAAACCTTGGCAACCACCAACCGCGTTGTGATTGCCGGTGAATTCCGTGGCACCGACACCGTCACCGAGGATTTGATCGCCCACACGGCACGCATGGCCATCAAAGACATTGGCTATGCTCAAGACGGCTTTCACTGGCAATATGCCGATATCGAAGTGTTGTTGCATGGCCAATCCGAACATATTGCCATGGGCGTCGACGCCAGCGGCAATAAGGAAGAAGGCGCAGGCGATCAGGGCATCATGTTCGGCTATGCCACCAATGAAACCCCAGAACTGATGCCAGCCCCCATTCAATTCAGCCACAAGATTCTAAAAGATCTGGCAGATGCGCGCAAAAGCGGTGTGCTGGCCATGTTGGGCCCCGATGCGAAAAGCCAAGTCACGGCACGCTATGAAAATGGCAAGCCAGTTGCGGCCACCTCGATCGTTTTGTCGACCCAGCACCTCGACGAAAGCCTGACCAGCGAAGACATTCGCGCAATTGTAGAGCCCTATATCCGCAACGCTTTGGGCGACATTTTGCCGATCGACCACGATTGCGCCTGGCACATCAACCCGACGGGCAAGTTCGTTGTTGGCGGTCCTGATGGCGATTGCGGCCTGACTGGTCGCAAAATCATCGTCGATACTTATGGCGGCGCAGCGCCTCATGGCGGTGGCGCATTCTCTGGTAAAGACCCCACGAAAGTGGATCGCTCTGCCGCTTATGCAGCACGCTATTTGGCCAAGAACATCGTGGCTGCCGGTCTGGCAGACCGCTGCACCCTGCAGCTTTCCTACGCCATCGGCGTCGCAGAACCTTTGTCCATCTATGCAAACTGCGATGGGACCGAGCGTTGCGATCTCGACAAGCTGGAAGCCCGTTTACCACAGCTGATGAAATTGACCCC
This sequence comes from Ferrovibrio terrae, assembly GCA_943368895.1. GTDB lineage: Bacteria > Pseudomonadota > Alphaproteobacteria > Caulobacterales > Aquidulcibacteraceae > Aquidulcibacter. Next base: position 1,590 of record CALRLV020000133.1, on the reverse strand, counting down.
ACGGGGCATTCGCGGTCACTTGGACCTGAACAAGCCCATCTATGCCCGCACAGCAGCTTATGGCCACTTTGGCCGTGCACCCGAAGCCGATGGCGGCTTCTCGTGGGAAAAGACCGATTTGATCGATGGTCTGAAAGACCTGCTGGGTTAAGCGTCCAGCCAGAAACAGAAAAAGGCTGTCGGGTCCCGCCCGACAGCCTTTTTTTATAGCCGCTGTAGCGCTTTAGCCCGCGATATACTGGGCACCATTGATGGTGAGCGTAGAGCCATTGATGAAGCCAGGGTCTTCCACCAAGAACACAACCGCGCGCGCAATTTCTTCGCTTTCGCCCAAACGGCCGCAAGGAATGCCCGCTTTCACCTTCGCCAATGCGTCTGGATGCATGGCCGAAACCATCTCGGTCGCAATATAGCCAGGTGCAACGCAATTGACGGTGACGCCCTTAGCCGCACCTTCTTGTGCCAGCGCTTTGGTAAAGCCAATCACCCCTGCCTTGGCAGCGGAATAATTGACCTGCCCGACTTGGCCCTTTTGGCCATTGATCGAAGAGATATTGATGATGCGGCCATAGCCACGCTCCCGCATACCGTTGATCACAGGGCGGGTGCAGTTGAACAAGCTGTCGAGGTCGACATTGATCACGCCGCGCCATTGCTCTGGCGACATTTTGTGGAAGAAGCCGTCTTTAGTGATACCGGCATTGTTAACCAGCACATCGACTGGACCAAGGTCAGCTTCAATTTTTGCCATGGCCGCAGCGCAAGCTTCATAATCACCAACATCAAATTTGTAGGTGGCGATACCCGTTTCCGCCGAGAAAGCTGCCGCCGCTTCATCATTGCCGCCATAATTGGCTGCGACTTTATAGCCAGCATCGCGCAAAGCGATTGAAATTGCCGCGCCAATACCGCGCGACCCACCTGTAACAACTGCAACTTTAGTCATGTTTTCCTCACCCACCGTGATGTGTTTATTTTGGCGGCACCCTAACCAAACTCAGGCGGCTTGGAAGTTGTTTTTATGTCGCACTGCAGTCTAATGTGATTAGCCACCACCTTTCGGATGTTTGTGAGAAAGTAGAGCCCATGTCGAAGATTTCCCGTCGTGAAACTTTAGGGGGCCTAGGCCTTGGACTGACCGGCGCGCTAATGTTGCCGGACTCCGGCCTCGCTAAAGGTCGCCACGCGCTGAAGGCCGGTGCTGTTGCGACCGCCGATACGCCGTCAGCAGAAGTTGGCGCGCAAATTCTTGAGGCTGGCGGCAATGCGGTCGATGCCGCTGTCGCCATCGGTTTTGCCCTTGCGGTGAGCTATCCCGAGGCGGGTAATATTGGCGGCGGCGGATTCATGACTTTGGTCATGCAGGGCAAGCCCTATTTCCTCGATTATCGCGAAACTGCGCCGGGCAGAGCCACGGCCGATATGTATCTCAATGCGCAAGGCGATGTGCGCTCTGGTAGCACGGTCATTGGCAATTTGGCTGCGGGGACGCCCGGCACAGTCGCGGGCCTGTTCGCGGCCCATCGCCGATTTGGCAAATTACCTTGGGCGCGCGTGGTTGCGCCAGCTGTTCAGCTTGCGCGCGAGGGC
>CALRLV020000132.1:0-7733 GCA_943368895.1 Ferrovibrio terrae | reverse complement strand
ATGGGCGTGCCAAAGTGGCGGGTAGCCATTCTGGTCCTAGAGCAGACTGTATGGATCGGGCTTATTGCATCAGCCTTTGCCCTTTCCGGCGGCCTTATTGGCCAATTGGTATTGGAGAAAGTCGACGTCTATATCCTGCTTTATCCGGCTCAAATCCCGCTCGTGACTGGTGCCATTCTCGCGACGTCCTGCCTTGCAGGCATGATGAGTTTGCCCACCATTTTTGGACTCAAGCCGGTAGAGTTGTTGCGATGACAAATGCGCCTATCCTGGCCGCAAAAGCGATTTCCAAGTCCTTTGGACGCGGTGCCAGCAAAGTGCAGGCGTTGCATGATGTGTCATTCTGTGTGGAGCAGGGAAGTTTTACCTTGCTCAAGGGGGCGAGCGGGTCGGGCAAGTCCTGTTTGCTGGCTGCCTTGTCTGGACTTCAAAGACCAGAGGGCGGCGTGGTGATCGCGAAGGGGACCGATGTCTGGGGCCGGGGAGGCCGATCTGCCGAACGTTTTCGTCGCCAGCATTGTGGGTATGTTTTCCAGACCTCAGGGCTGTTTCCATCGTTGACAGCTTGGCAGCAAGTCTTTGTTCCATTAAGGCTTTTGGGCGTCCCGGTAGGAGAGGCCAAAGCAAGAGCGGCCCATTATCTGGACCTAGTTGGCCTGATAGACCGCGCCCAGTCTAAGCCCAGTCAATTGTCTGGCGGCCAAAATCAACGGGTAGCCATCGCCCGCATGCTGGCAAAGCGACCAGCCTTTATCTTCTGCGATGAACCCACGTCTGCATTAGATGGCCGCAATGCTGTCATGGTCGCCAGGCTCCTGAGTGAGGCCGCTGCACAACAAGGCGCAACCATCCTTTGTGCCACGCATGATGATCGCTTGGTGCCCTTCGCCGGCCGCGTGATCGAATTGGAAGAAGGCCGATTGATCTCTGACACGGCGGAGTCCAAGCCATGAGATTCTTGCGCTTTTTCGGCACCGTTTGGGGCTGGCTGATCATTGCCTTGATCACCGCCCTCTGGGCTCTCACAATCCTCACGGCCCGCGAGAATAAGCGGACTGATTTCAACTTGCGGGTTTGGAACGGCGTCGAGGCGAGCCAGAAGCCCAACCCCTAAATTCTGGCTTCGCCTTGCGCTTCTTGGGCCATGCGTTCGGCTTGGGCGAGGCGGCGTTCCTCGTGTTTGAGCAAGGTCTCTTTGAGATAGCGACCTGTCCAAGAGCCTGCCACCAAGGCGACCTCTTCAGGCGTGCCTTCGGCCACGATCAATCCACCGCCATCACCGCCTTCAGGACCCAAATCAATCAGCCAATCGGCGGTTTTGATCACGTCCAAATTATGCTCAATCACCAAGACGCTATTGCCCTGATCGACCAATTCTTGCAGCACTTCGAGAAGCTTACGTGTGTCTTCAAAGTGCAAGCCAGTCGTGGGTTCATCCAGAATATAAAGCGTTCGCCCAGTTGCACGGCGTGACAATTCCTTGGACAATTTTACCCGCTGTGCTTCCCCACCTGAGAGGGTGGTCGCCTGCTGGCCGACTTTCACATAGCCGAGGCCCACGCGCACCAAAGTCTCCATCTTATCGCGAATGGAAGGAACCGCCTGAAAGAAACCGGCCGCTTCGTCCACCGTCATGTCCAGCACTTGGGCGATGGATTTGTTGCGATAGGTGACTTCCAAAGTCTCCCGATTATAACGCTGACCGTGGCAGACGTCGCACGTTACATAGACGTCGGGCAAGAAGTGCATTTCGATTTTTTGTACACCATCGCCCTGGCAGGCCTCGCAACGGCCGCCTTTGACGTTGAAGCTGAAACGACCGGGGCCATAACCGCGGGCTTTTGACTCTGGTAGGGCAGCAAACCAGTCGCGAATTGGACCAAATGCACCGGTATAGGTTGCAGGATTAGACCGAGGTGTGCGGCCAATCGGGCTTTGGTCGATATCAATCACCTTATCGAGATGGTGAAGGCCTTCCAACGCCTTGTGCGGCCCTGGCACTTCATTCGCCCCGTTCAGACGACGGGCGAGGGCCTTATAGAGTGTCTCCAGAATGAGGGTGGACTTACCCCCGCCCGATACACCGGTAACGCAGGTGAAAATGCCTAAAGGGATATCAACCGAGACATTTTTCAGATTATTGCCCGTGGCTCCTTCAATCCGCAGGAATTTCTTTGGATTCCGGCGGCGACGCTTTGGCGGGATAGGGATGGCTTTTTCGCCGCGCAAATAAGCCCCGGTCAGGCTGCCCTTTGTCGCTTCAATATCTGCAGGTTTGCCTTGCGCCACCACTTGGCCGCCATGGATTCCGGCCAATGGCCCCATGTCGAGTACATGGTCTGCCGTCAGAATGGCTTCCTCATCATGCTCCACCACGATGACGCTATTGCCGAGGTCACGTAGGCCCTTGAGCGAGGTCAATAGGCGGGTGTTATCGCGCTGATGCAGGCCTATACTGGGCTCGTCCAAGACATAGAGTACGCCCGTCAGCCCTGAACCGATTTGGCTGGCCAGTCGGATCCGCTGGCTCTCACCACCCGACAGGGTCGCAGAGCCTCGGTGAAGGGTTAGATAATCCAACCCCACATCAACCAAAAAGCGTAAGCGCTCTTTAATCTCTTTCAAGACCCGCGTGGCAATTTCCAGTTCCTTGGGCGTCAAGCGGCCTTCGAGGTCGACAAACCAGTCGCGTGCCCCTCGGATCGAGCGCGAGGAAACAATCGAGATATCTTCGCCCCCGACACGTACAGCGAGTGCTTCCGGCTTGAGACGTTTGCCGTCGCAGGTTGGGCACTTTTGCGCCGATTGATAGCGGCCTAATTCCTCACGCGACCAAGCCGAATCTGTTTCCCGCCAGCGCCGCTCTAGGTTAGGGATTACACCCTCAAACGTCTTGGTGGTTTCATAGCGGCGCGCGCCATCATCATAGACAAATTTCACCTTCTCGGTGCCCGAGCCATAGAGCACCAGCTTTTGGAAACTCTCAGGCAGCTTTGTCCAAGGGGTTGTCAAGGCGACTTCGGCATGGCGGGCAAGGGCTTGCAAAGTTTGAGTATAGAGTGGTGAAGCTCCTTTGGCCCAAGGCGCAATTACACCGTCATTCAAGGTCTTGCTGGTATCTGGGACCACAAGCTCTTGGTCGAATTTGAGTTGCACGCCAAGGCCATCGCACGTGGGGCAGGCCCCAAAGGGATTGTTGAAGGAGAATAAGCGCGGCTCAATTTCGGGGATGGTAAAGCCCGAGACGGGGCAGGCGAATTTGGCTGAGAACAGCATTCGTTTTGCCGCGCCCTTCTCATCTTTCTCGTCGGCAAATTCGGCCAGCGCGATGCCATCGGCTAAGCGCAAACAGGTCTCAAAGCCTTCGGCCAAACGTTGTTCAATGCCCGCGCGAACAGCGATGCGGTCAACGACCACATCAATGTCGTGCTTCAGCTTCTTGTCGAGGTCAGGGGCATTCTCAAGCTCGAAATATTCACCATTGATTTTGGCGCGCACAAAGCCTTGCTTAATCCAGCTTTTGAATTCGGTCTTAAACTCCCCCTTGCGGCCACGCACCACCGGGGCCAACAGGAACAAGCGCGTGCCCTCAGGTAGGACTGTGATCTTATCCACCATCTGGCTGACCGTCTGGCTTTCAATGGGCAGGCCGGTTGCAGGCGAATAGGGCACACCAATGCGGGCCCAGAGCAAGCGCATATAGTCGTAAATCTCAGTCACCGTGCCGACGGTGGAGCGTGGGTTTTTCGAGGTCGTTTTCTGCTCAATCGAGATGGCTGGCGACAGGCCTTCAATCGAATCCATGTCCGGCTTTTGCATCAGCTCGAGGAATTGGCGCGCATAGGCCGACAGGCTCTCGACATAGCGCCTTTGGCCTTCCGCATAGATTGTATCGAAGGCCAGCGAGCTTTTTCCCGACCCGGATAGGCCAGTAATGACTACCAACTCACCGCGAGGGATCTCAACCGTGACATTCTTCAAATTGTGCTCGCGCGCGCCGCGCACACGGATAACAGGCGATTCAGACATGTGTGACCTTGATTACGCAGACTTCAGAGCCACAAGCCCCAAAGCCAAAACAATGTCGCCCTGATTAGCGCGTGCGAACCAGCTTGACGAATAGAACATTATGTGAACATCTTACGCTTGTCCACGGCATGCACAGTTTTACATGCTTATCCACAAGGCGAGGCGGTTTGAGTGTCACCCCTCTCTTCTGGTTTGGACATGAGACCTGTAGCGTCAGTTTCAAATGGATACGATGCCAAGGCGCGACAGGATGAGTCGCCAACGGCAAAAAAGACGGAGTTAGGGCAATGGCGGGCAGTGTGAACAAAGTGATCTTGGTTGGAAACTTGGGGCGCGATCCTGAGATTAAGTCCTTTCCGTCCGGGGATCGCATTGCAGAGTTTTCGGTCGCAACCAGCGAACGTTGGAACGACAAAGCAACCGGCGAGAAAAAAGAAAAGACCGAATGGCACCGTGTCGTTGTGCGTAACGACAATCTGGTGAAGGTCGTCGAGAATTATGTGAAAAAAGGCAGCAAGGTCTATGTTGAGGGCCAATTGCAAACCCGTGAGTGGACCGATCAGGCCGGCCAAAAACGCTATTCGACTGAAGTGGTCATTGGCCGGTTCAAGGGCGAAATCACCATTCTGGATGGTCGTTCCGGTGGTGGCGACATGGTTGAAGACCGGTCTGAAGGCGGGTTCGGCGGTGGCCGTTCAATGGGCAGCAATGGCGGTGGCTTTGGCGGCGGATCGTCTGCGCCTCGGGCAGTTCAAGGCGAGAAGCGCTCCTTCGCGGCCGACCTTGAGGATGATATCCCTTTCTGATCGCAAACTGCCGCAATCGCTTGCAGTTTAGTTCTTGGTTCGCGCCTTGCCGCTGCCGGATTGTTCGCATGCCTCACAGGCTTCCAGTGTCGCATCTATGCCTTTGAGCAAGGTTTCTGGCGTGACAGGCTTCGCGATATGGAAGTCACAGCCAGCCCAGAAAGACTGGGTGATATGTTCCTTCATGGCATTGGCGCTGACCATGGCAATGGGCGTGCGCGGCAAGCCTTGGCTGCGTTCAATCTCGCGGATCTGCTTGGTCGCAGATAGGCCGTCCATGATCGGCATCTGCATATCCATCAGTACAAGATCAAAATGGGCGCTTTGCCACAGCTCAACGGCTTCTTGGCCATTTTGGGCGATGGTCAGTGCGATGTCATGGGGTTCGAGAATCATCGCGATCACGCGCTGATTGACTGGATGATCTTCGGCCAGCAGGATGGAACGGCTTGCGGCATGCGGCAGGACGTCAGTCGGTGTAGTGCTCGTCCCTGCTTGCGTAGAGCGGGCAATCGCTTCGGGGTGGAGCCGAGGCAAAGGCAAAATGACGGAGAAGAGGCTGCCTATCCCGGCCTCGGACGTGACGAGGAATTGGCCCCCCATCATGTCTGTCAAGGTTCGGCAGATCGACAGGCCGAGGCCTGTGCCGCCAAAATTCTTGGTGATCGAGGCGTCTGCTTGTTCAAACCGTGCAAACAGGCGTTGTTTCGTTTGCTCGTCAAAGCCGATGCCTGTGTCTTTCACGCTGATCATGACTTCGCATGATCCATCAGCCTTATCTGTAGCTGCGATACTGATGTCGATTTGACCCTTTTGAGTGAACTTCACGGCATTTGAGGCCAGGTTCGACACAATCTGCTTCACGCGAATGCCATCGCCCTCAAACAAGCCTTCGGTACCGGGACCAAATTTGAGATGGAAGCCTAAGCCTTTTTCCTCAGCCCGTATGCCCATCACTTGTGCCGTCGCCTCAATGGTTTCGCGCAGGTTGAAGGGTTCGGGCTGAAGCGTGAACTTACCAGCCTCAATCTTCGACACATCGAGAATATCCGACAAAAGAACTTCCAGTGTTTCGCCTGACGATTGGATCAGGTCGACCATTTCGCGTTGGGTTTGCGTCAGTTCGGTCCGTGATAAAGCGCCAACCACACCGATAACCCCGTTCAATGGGGTGCGAATTTCGTGGCTCATATTGGCTAGGAAGCTACTCTTCGCGCGATTAGCGGCTTCGGCTTGTTCGCGTGCGGCGAGCAGTTCGGCTTCAGTTGCCAAGCGCTGCGTAACATCGCGGGCTGTGGCATAGATGAAGTCCCCCACGATCTTCGCACGCCATTCGACGCTTCTTATAGCCCCGTTGGGATGCATATAGCGGGCGACATAGTCCATGAGATTGCCAGTTTTTAGGAGCTCTTGCATGGCAGCGGCAATTTGTTCTTGGTCATCCGGGTGGATAAATTCAGTGGTGGAACGACCGATCAATTCATGTTCGGGGTAGCCAATAATTTGTTCCGCAGACTTGCTCATGCGGATCATCCGGCCTTTGTTGTCTGCGATACACAGTAATTCTGACGACACGTCAAAGAAAGTTGAAGACAGGTTGAGGGCGTTCTTCAACTCGGTTTCAGTGCGTTTGCGCTCGGTAATGTCATAAAGGACGCTGACAAAGCGTGCGCCTTGGGTTCGGGTGGCGGGCAAGGGCACAACGGTGGCATCGACCCAGAAAAAGGACCCATCCTTGGCGCGATTGCAGACTTCGCCACGCCAAGATTGACCGCCATTGATGGTGTCGCGCATTGATTTGAAATAGGAGGGATCATGCATGCCTGATTGAACGGCCTGATAGCTCTGCCCGATAAGTTCTTCGCGGCTATAGCCACTGATCTCGCAATAGCGGTCGTTGACGAACTCAATTTTGCCAAATTGGTCGGCAACTGAGATGATCGAATGCTCATCGAGTGCGGATTGATAGGCGTTGAGATTTGCCAAGGCATCATCGGCACGACGTTGGGCTTCGACCAGATCAGTAACTTCGGTTTCAATCGCTTGAAAGCCCTCAAGTTGGTTCTGGTCGTCATAAAGGGGCTGGATGTCGAGATTGATCCAATAGTTGCGGCCTGTTTTGCTGCGGTTAAGCAGTGTCGCGCTAGCCGCTTCACCCCGATTTAGGGCGCTGAGCAATTGGGCAACTTGTTCGGGATCGGCATCTGGAGAGAGGGTCAATTCGCTGGGCTTTTTGCCAATAACTTCCTGTCGACTATAGCCTGTTAAGGCCAAATAGGCGTCATTCGCCCAAGTAATTTCCCGCTTTTTGTTGGTTCTCACAACAGGATTACGTGCCAATTCAGCAAAGCGCGCAAATTCCCGATAGCGGATTTGTTCTTTCTGAACGATCTCTCGATCCTGTCGCCAAAGTTCAAAAATCAGAATGAAAGCAATACCAACTAGAATAATCGTGATCAGGAAGCCCGTTTGGATACGTTCCTTCGCGGATTTGATATCGGTGGATCCAGACTCGAGGGCTTGTTTGATTTCGCGGGTGTAGATGGCCTTCAGATTGGCATAATCTTGCGAGGATAGGATCTTAAGTGCTTCATCTTTCTTGCCATCAGCTACAAGGGCAAAGGATAGGCGTTCCAGATCAATAAGTTTGGTATTTGCCAGATCAACTTCGCCGAGGTTTTCCTTTACGCCTGATGGGCCGATGGACATAGCTTTGACAATGGCGGTTTCAAGGCGAGGTGTATTTTCCTCATAGCGCTTGGCCCATTTCGGATCGGCAGTTGTTGCATTCATCAGCGCAGACATGGTCAAGACTTCGTCGAGACGATTGATCTCGCCCGTGGCTTCGGTGAACAAGATCTGTCGCGTGTTGATGTCCCGATAGGAGGCAAACTGCCA
>CALRLV020000131.1:0-7735 GCA_943368895.1 Ferrovibrio terrae | reverse complement strand
AAGGGCGGGGTCTATGTGCAGGGCCGTTCCAGCCCGCTGTCACTCTACAACAAAGAACTCATCAGCTTTGATGCGGCGGGTGGCTATAATCAGAAGGACGCCGAGGGCTTTATCAAGCTGAATGCCCTGCGCCTTCGGATTGCAGCGTGGCGAGATCAGCGGGCCGGCAAGAACGACTAGAATGGCACCGCACCAAGCTTAGCGCTTGGCCATGCGCTGTGCACGTTTTGCGATGCGAATCAAAAGCTGTTCGACCAATGCTGTGTCTGGTGACCCTGCCCGCTTGACTTGGCCATCGGCCTCAAGGGTTGCGGTCAGAACATCTTCCAGAGCGTTGCGGCTCCACAGACCGACTTGGCGAGCGACCTCAGCTTGGCGTTTCCAGAACACGCCCATTTTGGGGTGCTTCAGGATATCAGCGGCATTGCCGCCGCCCTCAACACCTGCTCGGACTTGCAACAACAAGCGGACACGCCGACCTGTGCCATTGAGGATGGCAACCGGATTTGCCCCGCCACCAAAAGCCTGCTCCAGACGCTGAACCATTAGGGTGGGATGGCCTGAAAAAGCGGCATCAATGGCCTCATCCAATCCAGCCTCCCGGCCGCCAGAACCAACGGCCTCCACGCAAGCCAGATCAATCACACCAGCAGAACCGGCATAAACGGCAAGCTTTTGTACTTCTGCAGCCACAGAGTCGGTATCTTGGGCGACGGCCTCAAGGATGGCTGACAAAGCGTCCGGCTCTATGCTGGCGCCTGCGGCCTTAGATTCGGCTCGCGCGACACCCAACAATTCATCACGCGTTGTCTCATACAGCTGCAAGGACCATGCGTGACCAGAGTCTTCAAATGCTTTGCGCGACTTAGAGCTTCTGCCGATATCACCGACGTCTAGGATCAGGACGCCTTCAGGCTGGGGTCCCCCCTTATCCACACGCTCTAACAGGCCCGCTAGCGATGAGGCGTCTTTCTCGCCGCCTACCCGCACATGGGCGATCGCCGCACCGCCAAATAGCGAGGCGCTGCTGATAGCTTCTTCTACACCACCGGGATTGGATTTGAGGTCGTCTTCTGAGAAACGCTTGAACTCAAGGTCCGGATTTTGGCTCTGATGGCGGCTCGTAATTGCCTCGGCCAATCGGCGCAATTGTCCAGAATCAGGTCCAGACAAAATTACAAACCGCGGTGAAAGGTCCTTTTGTGCAGCTCTCGTGGCTGCAGAACCCGTCAGCTTCATCGTGCAGCCCGCACTTGTCGTTGCAGATCTAGCCAGAGCCGCTCGGCAATCTGGCCAGCGACACGTTCTTCGGCATCTGCCTGTAACGCCACATCGCCGTATGCCTGATCGAGGCTCTCATAGGCAACATTGGTCGTAACACTGCCGCGCACAGCTGGTAAGGGCGGGGCAGCGGCCAAAACATAGGTGGCCGTTACACTCATCTCATTGCGACTAGAAATGCCATCAGGGCCTTGGGCAGCGGGCGTAAAAGTCCGTTCGAACTTCACACTCAAAACACGGGGCGTGCCGCTACCCTGCTCCAAGACGGCACGTCGATCGAGCTCTTGGCGCAGATAATAGCCGGTACGGCCCTCAATAGCAGCTATGGTTACCGGCCCAATTCCAGACCCTTGCGTGCTATAGACAGGCTGGAAACCGCAGCCTGCCAAAATGGCAGACAGGCCGAATAACCAAACAAGTGCACCAAACTTAGCCATGGATTTGCCCATTCTATGCTGCCGCGGTCACGATATTGATGATCCGATCGGGAACCACAATGAGTTTAGCCACTTTTCGCCCTTTGAGGAAATGTGCAGCTTCGGGCAGGGCCAAGGCCATGGCCTCCAACTCTGCTTTGGACGTGCCTTTGGCAACATGCAATTCGCCGCGCTTTTTGCCGTCGACTTGAACTGGCAACATGATGGTTGCTTCTGCCAACAAGCTTTGGTCGGCTTCGGGCCAAGGTGCCGTTGCCACAAAGCCTTCGCCACCCATGCGCGACCAAGCCTCTTCCGCCAAATGGGGCGTAAAGGGTTGCAGGATACGGGCAAGAATTCCCAGAACTTCAGCGCGGGCTGCTAGCATCTCAGCGCTATCGTCGCCCTCAGCACGCCGAATATGGCCGACCAATTCATGGAACTGGGCAATGGCGCTATTGAAGCGATAGGTGTCAATCGCCAAGCTGACGGCGGCAATCGCCTTATGACCAGCGCGTCGTAAGTCTAGGGCAGCCCCGCTTACGCCTGTTGCGATCTGCGTGGGTCCAGGTGCCCCCTCCGGCAAAGCATCAAACGCTGCCCAGATTTTTTGAACAAAGCGCCACGAGCCCTCCACGCCCGATTCGGACCATTCCACATCCCGTTCGGGTGGGGAGTCCGACAAAACGAACAAGCGCGCAACATCGGCACCATAGGTGTCGATAATGTCCTCAGGGTCGACGGTATTGCGCTTAGACTTCGACATCTTCTCAATCGGGCCGATAATCGCAGGCTTGCCAGTCGCAATTTCTACCGCGCTGTTGCCATTGATTTCGACTTGGTCTGGCGTCAACCATTGACCTTCCTGAGACTTATAAGTCGCGTGCGTCACCATGCCTTGGGTGAACAAGCGGCTAAATGGTTCAGAGGTTGGTTGATGGCCTACCGCTTTCATGGCGCGGGCAAAAAAGCGCGAATAGAGCAAATGCAAAACGGCATGCTCCACGCCGCCGATATAATGATCAACCGGCAGCCAGTGGTTCACGGCCTCTAAGTCCGTTGGGTGATCCTCAGGCTGACCACAAAAGCGCGCCCAATACCAAGAGGAATCGACAAAGGTATCGAGCGTGTCCGTTTCGCGTAGGGCTGGCGCTCCACATTTAGGGCAATCGACGTGCTTCCAGCTTGGATGGTGATCCAAAGGATTGCCCGGTCTGTCGAATGTAACATCGTCGGGCAGAGTTACTGGCAATTGGTCTTCTGGCACACCAACAGGACCGCAAGTCTTGCAGTGGATGATCGGGATCGGGCAGCCCCAATAGCGCTGACGCGAGACACCCCAGTCGCGCAAACGGAAATTCACCGTGCGCTGTCCGGCACCCAAGGCTTCCATCTTGTCCATGGCGGCGGATTTAGCATCGTCGCTAGACATACCATTCAAGAAATCAGAATTAAACACGCTGCCTTGGCCCAAATACGGACCATCCACCAAAGTCACTGCGGCAGGCTCCGCGCCTTCGGGCAGGATGACAGGCTTGATTGGCAAATTGTATTTCGTCGCGAACTCATAGTCGCGCTGATCATGGGCTGGGCAGGCAAAGATCGCACCGGTGCCATAATCCATCAGCACGAAATTGGCGATCCAGACGGGCAAGGTTTGACTTACGTCAAACGGATGCACCACACGCAGACCCGTATCAAATCCGCGCTTTTCTTGGGTTTCGATCGCCTCTTCTGATGTGCCAGCGCGGCGACAAGATTCGCAAAACTCTGCCAATTCTGAATTAGTCTCGGCCAAGGCCAGTGCAATTGGATGGTCGACTGATATCCCAGCAAAGGAAGCGCCGAACAATGTATCCGGCCGCGTTGTATAAACTTCCAATCCCTCACCCACAGGCGAGGGCGTCGCCGAATCAAATTGGAAGCGGAAGCGCAGACCTTCGGACCTACCGATCCAATTGTTTTGCATGATGCGCACTTTTTCCGGCCAGCCAGTCAAGCCTTCCAGTGCGGTGATCAATTCCTCGCCATAACGGGTAATTTGGAACATCCATTGTTCCAGGTAGCGCTGCTCAACCAGTGCGCCAGAGCGCCAACCGCGGCCATCGACAACTTGTTCATTGGCCAGAACCGTATTCTCAACCGGGTCCCAATTCACCTTGCTCTTCTTCCGATAAACAAGGCCAGCATCAAGAAAGTCCAAGAACATTTTTTGCTGATGGCGGTAATAGGACGGTTCACAGGTTGCGAACTCACGCGACCAGTCAATGGCAAAGCCCAATTGCTGCAATTGGGCGCGCATGGCGTCGATGTTCTGGCGTGTCCAGGTTCCTGGGTGAGCTCCTCGTTCGCGCGCCGCATTCTCAGCGGGCAGACCAAACGCATCCCATCCCATGGGATGCAATACTTGATCGCCAGCCGCACGGCGACGACGCGCAATCACGTCCCCCATGGCATAATTGCGCACATGCCCGATGTGAATGCGTCCGGATGGGTACGGAAACATTTCCAAGACATAACATTTCGCGCGTGAGGGATCGGGCGGGCCAGCCTCAAACAATTTAGCAGCGTCCCAGCGCGCGCGTTGGCGCGGTTCGGTTTCGCGATGATTGTAGCGTGCAGCCATGAAAGACCCTTATTGCCTCTGACCAAATAGAATAGGTGAACGGCGTCGTGCCGAACAGCCAAATTTGCCTTATGCCTTTGCCCTAAAAGCAGGCGTGCTGCCAAGAAGACACAGGCAGTTATGCCCGCCCTGATGCAGGGCTAGGCCACTTTCCGTCGCTTCAGCAAATCGTATTGGCCGACTTAGCGCGTTTCGAGTTGGGCAATCCGCAGCTGGCGCGCCCGGGTCAGAATCGCATTCTCAATCTGGATTGCCGTGTCGGGATCAACCGTTGCATCGACCCAAGCGCCTGTCACGTCCTTGGCTTGGCGGAACACTTGAACGGAGAGACCATCCGCACGCAGACGCGTGTCAAGAATATAGACCTGAACTTTGAACCGCTCGTCCGGCTTTTCTGCCACCGCATGCCAGTCCGTGACATAGGTGCCGCCAAAGGGGTCGGAATCCAGCAGCGGCATGAAGTTCAGCGTATCGAGTGTTGCCCGCCACAAGAAGGCGTTGACGCCAATGCCCGCTTCACCAGTACCCTTGGCAGCGCGACCTGAGAACAGGCCCGTACGTGCCTTTTTGGCTTGTGGTGCAGCAGCGGCAGCAGCGGCTTGATCAGTCGAAGTCGTCTTAGCGCGAGTGGCGCAGCCACCCAAACCGGTTGCGACCATGAGTGCGACGATGAGTGTAGGCGCGACGACGCGCATTGGCATGCTCCAGACTAGCTCCCCCGCCCGCCCCGGACGGAAAGCCATGGGTCTATAGCATGAAGCTGTTCTTGCGCTAGAGTCAAAGGTGCGATCCAATGTCGGGCAGACAGCATGTCCTGTAAGGACACACAGATGACGCGTTGCAGATTCGTCACTATATTGGTGCGATGGTCAGCAAAAATGCATGAATGCAGAAGTTCGCAACAATTTAGGATTGCTCTTAAGCACGCAAGGAAATAGTAAAGAATTGCAGCCATCTTCGTTCACTAGATGGTCTAAGAGGGAAATTGGGTGTGTTTGGAAGCCGTTTGATCATGGCAGGAAGTTTGGCGGTACTCATGGTGATGAGTGGCGGGCAAGCCCTTGCGCGGGATCAAAAGACCGTAAATCCAACGACATCGAGCACCCAAACGGCTCAAGCCCCTTGGTATGAGCGTTTCACCTTTGGCTCGGAAGTGCGTGACGGTGCTAATGCTTGGGTGCCACGTGGCGAACTGAAAGCCGCCGTAAAGGTCGATCCTCGCAGCCGTTGGGGCATGACCTTTGGTGTGCAACAGGACCCGACAACCGCTTTGACACCTCGTAATGGCCAAAATTCAGGCCGCACATTGGCTGGGGCCTTCTATCAGATCTCCCCGAAGTTCCGTGTCGGGGGTGAAGTGGTTGTACCGAACGAGCAATTAGGCGTGTCGCAAAGCCGCGAACGTTCGCAGCGTCGTGAGCCCGGCGTCAAAGTCGAATCAGCCTTCAAGTTCTAGGCGCTTTAGAATTGGGCCGGCGGGTCCTAATTCTCTAAATCTTCCCGACAATACCACTGATTAGTGCCACACCATAAATACCGCTTCGGACTAGCTGACGCGTTGTTTTGGTTTGAATCCCCCCTAACCCGTAAAGATCACAAGCTGGAAAAGCGCGCTGCAAGCGGGCCAATCGAATCGCCCCCTTGGCTCGGCCAGCTCCCGGCCTAAGTGCGCTGGGGCTTTGGCTTGGAAAAGCAACCGAAATCAGAATCGTTCGGACACCCAGTTTCTGCGCCTTGCCAATACTGAGACCGCGATGGGCAGAGGCGGTCTCGATCAAGCCGCCAACTTTGCTCCGAAGACGTAGTCGCAGCCGATTTTCAGGCCAATGCACGCCGTCTAAACCACCGGCTCTGGCCTGACGCGGCAGAACGGTTGCCAAGCGAATCGGCCCCCGGCCCTTCCCACCTGAGCGTGGCGTCAGTTTCTCGCCAAAAGTGCGCTCAATCAGAATGGCTTCCTTGGGACAATTCACCGCCTGCCGCGCCAAATCATAGCCACGCGCGGCATCGGTCAGGATCACCAAGCGGGGATAGCCTGACTGCAATGGCTTTCGGAATGAACGCAGGGCGGCTAAGAGCCTTGGCATGGACATAAACCAACGCATCGCCGAAATCACCGAAAGGATCAAGCTGGCGGCACAAGCGGCAAACCGCCCAGCCGAAGACGTCACCCTTGTTGCCGTCTCAAAAGTCCAACCCGAGGACCGAATCGAAGCGGCTTTGGCAGCAGGTCTCCGCGTCTTTGGCGAAAACCGCGTGCAAGAAGCTCATGGGCGCTGGTCAGATCGCCGGGCCGTCTATCCCAACCTAACGCTCCATTTGATTGGACCGTTGCAGAGCAATAAGGCTGAAGATGCGGTGGCATTGTTCGATGTGATCGAAACCGTCGACCGGCCGAAGTTAGTTGAAACACTGGCAAAGCTTGCACAAGCCGGTCACAAATTGCCCAAGCTGCTAGTTCAAGTGAATACTGGGGAAGAGGAACAAAAGGCGGGGGTCGCACCGCGTGACCTTCCAGCCCTGCTAGATCTGTGCGCAGAGCATCAACTGGCAATCGAAGGCCTGATGTGTATTCCGCCCGAGGAAGAAGAACCGGCGATGCACTTTGCCCTGCTCGCCAAGCTCGCAAAGCGCCACGGCTTGTCGGTTCTTTCGATGGGCATGAGCGGCGATTTTGAGACGGCCATTAACTTCGGTGCCACCCATGTACGTGTTGGCTCTGCTTTATTTGGAGAGCGCGTAAGCTCACCTTAGGCCTCTTGCCGCCTGCAGCGACGGAACAGGCACCTTGTAGCGTTAGAGCCAACAAGGAGGCGACATAATCATGAGCCTAAACGCTGTCATAGCTGTCAACCGATTTGGCCTCGGGGCTCGCCCCGGCGACCTCAACCAAGTTGCGCACGATCCCAAAGCTTGGCTTCTCGGCCAAGTCGGCCAAAGCCAATCCGTCAACATCCAATCAGATGGCCTCCTATCAAGCTCACAAGCTTTTGAAGCGCTGCAAAGCTATCAAGAAGCTCGCGCTGCGCAACGGCGCAGGGATGCGTCACCAAGTCCGGCAATGAATGCCGACGAGCGCGTGCGTCTGGCTGATCTCGTTGGCCAAACAACCGGCCGCGAGATTGAAGCCCGCATCCAGCATGCGGTGACAACCCAGGCCCCCTTTGCCGAGCGTTGGGTCCAGTTCTGGTCGAACCATTTTACCATGGCTGTGCGCAATATTCAGACCACCCCATTTCCGGGCTCTTTTGAGCGAGAAGCCATCCGGCCCCATGTCTGGGGTCGGTTTGAGGACTTATTGGTCAAAGCTGACACACATGTCGGGATGCTGATTTATCTTGATCAAGCCCAATCCATTGGCCCCAATTCTCAAGCCGCCAAGACCCAACAAGGTCGCAGGCGCGCAGCAGGC
>CALRLV020000130.1:0-7812 GCA_943368895.1 Ferrovibrio terrae | reverse complement strand
TTATTGAAACTCAGGAACTTAACCTGTGCCTCTAAGTTCGCCCCATTCATGAGAAAGAGGCCAGTACAATCTGAGGCGCGGATCTGTACCTAAACTTCGGTCGCGAAAATTTCTACCATCCGCGCCACCAACAATCGGCTCTTTGGGTTGGCGGTCTCCGGAAGCTCTATTGAGATAGAGGCGTGGCCATGGCTCTTATCGGAGTCAAAGCCAACCGCAAGAAGATCAAGGTGCTGGTCGAACTCGAAACGCCTGACGGCCCCATATACTCCTTTGCCATCAAACTCCGTATACATGCCGAATTGATCGTGGCGCTGGTCTGAGCCTTCGATATCGATCTGGAATATCAGCGATTCAAACGAAGCATTTGAAGCTAAGCGAAAGCCAAGCACAATGGCCCCTCCTTCTTCATAAATTCCAAACTCGCTAATGTCTGCCTTTCGAACCAATATCTTCGTCATTGCAGTCGGTGATCCCCTGTCCAAGTCCGAGCCACCCAATCGTCATTCCATTAATAGGTCGTGCGACTTAATTCGGCTCTATAGCGTCAACAACAAGCTTTGAGTATCTTCGAGTGACTTGATCTACTGCCCTACAAATCTGCGCTGTCGCGTAAATCCGCCATCGCACTCATCGCACCCATGGCCTTCCAACGCCTCAACAAATCCCTATGTTAGGGACATGAGCCAAGACCTTTATTCTTCGCGCGTGCTGGAGCTTGCAGCCGACATTCCCCGTGTGGGGCTGTTGCCAAGCCCCGATGGGCGGTCGCATCGCGTCTCTCGTCTGTGTGGGTCTGAGATTGAAGTCGATGTTTGTCTGCAGGATGGTCAGGTCACTGCCGCTGGGATTGAGCCGAAAGCCTGTGCTTTGGGGCAGGCGAGCGCGAGCATTTTGATGCACAATATCGTGGGTGCGACCCCTGCAGAAATCCGTGCGGCGCGCGACGCCTTTAAGGCCATGTTGAAGGAGCAGGGGCCAGCGCCCACCGGACGTTTCTGGGAGTTACGTTACTTAGAGGCTGTCAGGGATTATGCGCCCCGCCACACTTCGGCACTCTTGGCATTCGACGCCGCTGTCGAGGCGGTTGAGCGGGCCCTAACCAAGCAATCTGCCGCGGGGGAAATCTGACGTCAGGGGTGGTGACAAGACACCCCATATCAGGGTAAAGAAGGTTCGTGATGATTATCTATCAGGTTACCCATTTGACTACTGACTAAAGCCGGCGAGGCGCGGCAGGGCGCTTCGCTGCGGCGAGATTTCTCCCTGCCTGACTGTTCGACAAAGACTTCTCTCCCTCCCCTGAGATTTGGCACTGGATATAGCCGATAAGGCTTCCAGGCGGATTGACGACGCAGCTGACAACGATCATGGCAAGACCGACGACCCTTTCTGTACCGGCACGGGTGCTTCTGGCCGCGCAACGCGTTTACAAGGTCACCTTGTCACCGCTGATCGGTCAACAATGTCGCTATTTGCCCAGTTGTTCAGCCTATGCCGCAGACTGTGTTCGCCAGTTTGGGGCGTGGCGTGGGTCTTGGATGGGGCTCGCGCGGCTATGTCGGTGTCGGCCCGGCGGTGGCTCTGGTTATGACCCAGCGCCCGCAATTTGTGAGCCGGTCTCAGCTTTCACGCCGTGGCGTTATGGCGATTGGAAATTGGGCGCACGCTTGGTCGATCCAAACGGTGCAGGCGGCACGCCGAACAGTCAAAGCACACCCAATCAAGCTTCTCTCTGAAATTACACTCTGGCAGTAAACAAGATGATCCACTTAGAATTCCCCGATGGTGCCGTTCGCCCCTATGAGGCAAAAATCACCCCTTTGGCCATTGCCGAAGGCATTTCCAAATCCCTCGCAAAAAAAGTCGTCGCCGCAAAGGTTGATGGCCAATGGTGGGACTTAAGCCGCCCACTCGATCAAGGCGGTAAGTTCGAATTGGTCACGCGCGACAGCGTCGATGGTCTCGAAGTGCTGCGCCACGATACGGCCCACGTGCTAGCTCAAGCGGTGCAAGAGCTATTCCCCGGCACGCAGGTGACCATTGGCCCGACGGTTGAAGACGGCTTCTATTACGACTTTTACCGCGAAGAAAAATTCTCCACCGACGACTTCGAAGCCATCGAAAAGCGCATGCGTGAGATTGTCGATGCGGACCTTCCCATTGTCCGCGAAGAAATGGACCGCGACGAAGCCATCGCGCATTTCAATGCGATTGGTGAGACGTTCAAAGCCAATATTATCGACGACATCATCCCGCCGGGTGAAGTCATCACCGTCTATCGCCAAGGCGATAGCTGGAAGGACTTATGCCGTGGGCCACATTTGCCCTCGACGGGTCGGCTGGGCAAAGCCTTTAAGTTGATGAAGCTGGCTGGTGCTTATTGGCGCGGCGACCCCAAGAACCCGCAGCTGCAGCGCATTTATGGCACGGCTTGGGCCGATGATAAGCAATTGGCCGATCATTTGATGCGCTTGGAAGAGGCTGAAAAGCGCGACCACCGCAAGATTGGCAAGGCGCTCGACCTGTTCCACTTCCAAGAAGAGGCGCAAGGCTCCGTGTTCTGGCATCCCAAGGGCTATATGATCTGGCGCACGCTCGAGGCCTTTATCCGTCGCCAACTCGATGCCGATGGCTATGTTGAAGTCAAGACTCCACAATTGCTCGCCTCCAAATTCTGGGAGCAATCGGGCCATTGGGAGAAGTTCCGCGAAAACATGTTCGTGGTGCCTGATGAAGCACCATCGGTTGAAGAAGGCGCACCCATCTTCTCGGGCGAGGCAGATTTGTTGGCCCTAAAGCCGATGAATTGTCCGGCACACATTCAGATTTTCAAGTCCGACCAGCGCAGCTATCGCGACCTGCCCATCCGTATGGCTGAGTTTGGCTGTTGCCACCGCAATGAAGCCAATGGTGCCTTACATGGCTTGATGCGGGTGCGTCAGATGACGCAGGACGATGCCCACATCTTCTGTCGCGAAGATCAGATCGGGGAAGAGACCAAGCGCTTTTTGAACTTGTTCAACCGCGCTTACACAGCATGCGGCCTGACCAATATCCATTATCGCTTGGCGACAAGGCCTGAAAAGCGAGCTGGTACGGATGAGACGTGGGATAAGGCGGAAAAAGCCTTGGCCGATGCCTTGACCAGTGTAGGCGTGGATTTCGTCATCGCCGAAGGGGATGGGGCATTTTATGGCCCGAAGCTGGAATTCCATTTGACCGACGCCATCGGCCGCACGTGGCAGTGCGGTACGTTCCAGTTGGACTATGTTCTGCCTGAACGACTGGATGCAGTTTACACGGGCGAAGACGGCCTTAAACATCGCCCAGTGATGTTGCATCGCGCAGTGTTCGGCACGTTTGAGCGCTTCATCGGCATTATGATTGAGAACTATTCCGGTGCCTTGCCAACTTGGCTGGCCCCGGTTCAGGCGGTGGTGGCGACCATCACGTCAGAAGCCGATGACTATGGGCACGAAGTCGCCGCGCGCTTTAAGCGAGCAGGCATTCGCGTTGAGACCGACCTGCGTAATGAGAAGATCAATTACAAAGTGCGGGAGCATTCGCTCGCCAAAGTGCCTGTCATGGCAGTGGTGGGTCGACGGGAAGCTGAAGAAGGCAAAGTCGCGCTGCGTCGCTTTGGCAGCCAAGCGCAAGAGATCATGACGCTGGACGAGGCAATTGCCATCTTGTCAGCAGAGTGTTTGGCCCCTGATCTGAAAGAGACGCTAGCTTGAGTGCTGCCCCACTAGGCCCCAATCAAACGCGACCGATGGACCCCCGCGCGAAAATCGCGGGGGCCTTTGGCATTGCTTTTGGCTTTTTTGCGGGCACAGGTGTTTCGGGTCTGGCGATGAGCTTGGGGATCGCTGGCCTGTGGGGGTTGATTTACGGCTTGCGGGCCTCGGGCAAGCCCCTCAATAAGGCTTTTGTCGGGGCTTTAAAGAAGCATGGCGAAACGTGGTTGAGCTTGTTTTTGTTCACCTTATGGGTGTTGCTGACCTCGCTATGGTCTCCGGCTGGCGATCTGGCCGCAGAGACTGTGCGCCGTTTGGCTGCGGTCTGCGTCTTGGCACCGATTGGCATTTGGGCGGTCTATGTCTGCCGGGGCGATGACAGGCTTTTGGCGCAGCGCGCGATTATCGCGGGCGTTTTTGTTTCTCTCGGCATCCTCGCGAGTGAGGCGATGTCTCATTATGCCATGAATTCATTTGCCTCCCCAGACAAAGAGCCCTTGGAGATTGCCGGAGATATGGGGCGGGCCGCTTCCGCGACGCTTACCTTATTCTGGGTTGCTTATGCGTGCCTATATCAACAAATGACGGATTCGCGTGTGCGCTTGGCCTTGGTTGCGATGTCGATATTCGTTTCCTTGCAGTTTGGTACCGACATCAATGCTGTCGGCTTTGCGCTTGGCACCGTTGCAGCCATTTTCGCTTTGAGTTTTCCGCGCACCGCTTTGGCTTTGATTAGTGGTGGAGCTGCAACCCTGATCGCGGCCGCCCCCTTGATTTACCCTGCCCTAGCCCAAATCGCCTTTCAGCTTTTGCCCGGCGACAAAATGCCTTTGTCCTATGGCAGGCGGGCGCAAATGTGGGAGACAGCCGCCCAATATATTGCCCAGAAGCCCTTAACGGGTTGGGGCCTTGGTGCCGGCAGCACGTTTGATACACCCATTATGTATGGCGGCTTTGAATGGCCGATCATCCAGTTGCACCCCCATGCTGCGCCCTTGCATATCTGGTTGGAAACGGGTGGCATCGGGGCACTTTTAGCCGCAACCACCATCATCCTCGCCGGTGGTGTCGCGATCCGCGTGTTTGGCCGCTACCGGGTTGCAACGGCTGCGCTCGTCGGTGGACTCACTTTCCTCGCGCTCAATTGGGGCTTTAGTCATTCTGCTTGGCGCGAGTGGGTCTGGACCAGTTTCGCCACTTTGATCGCTTTCTCGTTTACGCTGCGCAATCCACGTCGTTGGGCCACGGCATTGAGAGCGTATCGTGCAAAGTGAGGCCGGCATCAGCGCCATCGTCGTCACCTATTTTAGCGGGGATATTCTGCGCACCTGTCTGACAAGTCTATTGGCCAGTCCGGCCTGCGCCGAAATCATTCTCGTGGATAATGGCAATCCTGCGGAGGTGGTCGACGCCTTATCCGCCTGGGCCATGACAGAGCCTCGTTTGACCCTTTTGTCTGGCCACGGCAATATCGGGTTTGGCCGCGCCTGTAATCTGGGTGCGCGCGCGGCGCGCGGTGCCATGCTTGCCTTTGTTAATCCCGATTGCGTTGTCGATATTGGGACATTGGCCAAGATGGCGGCCTTGAGCGATGCTCCCGTCCCAACCCTTTTAGGGGGGCATATTTGTGATGTTCAGGGCTTGGAACAACGCGGTGGCCGCCGCGGCACCTTGTCACTCTGGTCTGCGTGCGTCAGCTTCGCTGGTCTTGGGCGACCAGGTTTGGAGGCCGGGATTTGGCGCGACTTTAACCGCAACCGCGAGGTTTTGCCGGCTGGTCCGATAGAGGTGCCCGTCGTCTCTGGTGCCTTAATGCTGACGCGGGCTGAGGCCTTCTGGCAAATCGGCGGATTTGACGAGGCCTATTTCCTGCATGTTGAAGATATTGATCTTTGTCATCGCTATGGTCTGGGCGGCGGCAAAGTCATTTTCGACCCTAGCGCACGCGCGACTCACATCGGCGGAACCAGTCAAACAGCCCCTTGGCGCGTCGAAGTCGCCAAGTTGCGCAGCCTTTTGCGCTATTTTTGGAAGTTTGCGCGTCCACCCGTTGGACATATTGGCGTCATTTTGCTCGCACCGCTGTTAGCCTTTGCGATATTCATACGAATTTTAGCGCCTAAATAGTCAATTATCGCAGCAGGCTGCGCCTTAGGCGCTTGATCTTCCAAAAATTTGGACGCATGATTGTGTCCATAAAATTAGTCACATTCTTTTCTGTGGGGGATCGAGTGCGCACACGGAGATAAGGGATTACCTGATGCTAGACGACCACTCAGAACCAGTGCGCCCAATTCGTGCTTTACTTCGGGGCTTAGAAGCGCTGCGTGCGCTCAATGGGCAGGACGGCATGACTGTCACCGAAGTTGCCGAACGTGCGCGTGTCCCTCGAACCACCGCCTACCGAATCTTGGAAACTCTGTGTCAGGGTGGCTTTGTGATCCGTGATGAAATGGATGATCGCTATCGTCCGACTTTGGCGGTAACCAATTTGGCCGAAGGCGCGCAAAACGAGGCTTGGATCCGCGAAGGGGCTTGGCCACTGATCGCTAAACTCGGCAAGCAGATTTTGTGGCCGATTGGGATTTGGACTTTGACGGATTCAGACCTCATCCTCCGCGCCGCCACGGATCGCACAAGCCCGTTGGCCCTCAATCGCCTCACCAGTGGCGCGCATGCCGACCTCTTTGAATCTGGCGCTGGGCAAGTTGTACAGGCGTTTGAAACCTCGCAAAAGCGCAATCTGCTTGAGGAAATCGGTTTGCATCGTCATGGCCAGTCCTCGCTCAAAGGCCAGTTGGAAGCCATTCGCACACGCGGCTATGCCTTCGATGTCAAAGCTGTTGGGGGCGAGATTAATCTGGCTGTGCCCGTCTTGCGGCCTTCCGCCGGCGAAGGGCCTGAGGTTTTAGCGGCTGTGACCGTGCGCTTCATTCGATCGGCGTTGAGCGATGACCGCGCGATTGGAGAGCTTCTGCCCAAATTGCTGCATTTGGCGACCGATATCCGCCAAGCCTATTTGGAATTTGCGCCTCCTGCTTCGCAGGGCTCACGGTCTAGCGCTGGGGGCCGCTCGCCCGAATATCAGCAGGCTTAGTCACAACTTCGCCAATCTTGAGGGTGACGTCGTCGCCCTTTGAGTAATTAAGGCCGTCGATAGGTGCGCCACGCCAGGCGACACCAAGACCCTTTTGGGCCAAGCCTGCCACCAGCGGGGCTTCAAACTCTGGGCTGGAATTGATCACCAAGCCTACACCGGGCCTAGCTGCGGCAACAGCCGCGCTAACGCTGGATAGCGCGGAGTCACTGCGGGTCAGGAAGATGAGGCTGGGTTCCTGATAGCCTGCACCAATCAATGGGCCGGGCTGGCCGGGTGAAAGGCGCGGGTGCAAACCTTCTTTCTCGAGGGCGGCTGAGACCCGTTGGCTCAAATCCAATTCTGGGATTGACGGAACGAACAGGCCTTTGATCGCAAGGCTGGCGACGATTGCAGTGCTGATCAAGGCCCCCGCCGCCCAGCGGGATTGGCGGATCACCAATACAAGGGCCACAATCCCGGCCAGTCCAATGGCAATACTGGCTTGCGCGGCTTGGTTCTGCGCACCTTCGGCGACGTCATTTGCGAGCACCAGCGGCAGCGCCGACATGATCAAGGTGCCAAACCCCAAGATGGCGATACTCATCCAGCGCAGCCAAGCCTTATGCCATCCACCACTGAATAATCCGATCGCCCCTAGGAGCAGCAGCGCACCATGGACGGGCAACGTATAATGGGCGAGCTTGGCTGGGGCGGCTTCAAACATCAGCCAACCGGGCACCAGCCAAGCCAGCAGAAACCGGACCTGCGCATCTTTCCGATCGCGCCAAGCAGTCCACAGGGCAAGCGGGATCAAGATACAGCCGGGCCAAAAGATGACTGGTGACAATAAGAGATGGGCCCCCGGCGGGACGCTTTTATTCTCGGACTGCCCAGAAAGCTTGGGCGCGAGGTCTTGGCCCACCGCATCAAAGAAAAACTGGCCATTGGTGGCCTGCCAAATTGCGATGTACCAGGGCAGCACGATGGCCGCTG
>CALRLV020000129.1:0-7830 GCA_943368895.1 Ferrovibrio terrae | reverse complement strand
AGATTTGACTTTGGCCTTTCGGGCATTGCAGCGCGCAGATGTTGTTTTGGGGCCTGCAACCGACGGCGGCTATTGGCTGATCGGCATGGCCCCGCGAGCCGCTCGCCGCGCCCATCTTGCCCCAGTCCGCTGGTCGAGCCCACATACTTTAGCGGACACATTGGCTTGTTTACCAGCCACTTGGCGGATTGCCTTCCTGCGCGAGCTTGAAGACGTCGATGATGTTGCGAGCCTTAAGCGCTCAACGCAACGATAAAGCACCCGAATTGGAAAATCCGGCAGCCCCCGTTGCCCCAGTTGTGCTACTCGTGCCTGTTGGCGCGACGGAACTGAAACTGACATTGGTGCTGGCAAGGCGTGGGTTGTCTTGCGGCTCATAAGTTGGGGCAAGGCCTCGGGCCAGTTTCTCAAGGCTTGGTGCGCGCTGGCCAAAACGGCGATGATAAATCCACATATTGCTCATCACCCGTTCGGCATAGACACGGGCTTGACCGTTGGGGGCGGCCTCCATGAACATCAATGTGTCCTCTGCGCCTTTCACACTGGCACTCCAGCGCGCCACATTTCCGGGCCCCGCATTGTAGGCCATAAAGGTGCGCGTCAGGCAGTTTGAGACGACGCCCATGGCCATCATCTTTTCAAGATAGGCCTCACCCAAAGTCACGTTTAACGTGGTGTCGTTCAGCAATCGCGGATTACTCGCCAAATCGCGCCGACCCGTCATCCAAGCTGCAGTTCGCGGCATTACCTGCATCAGGCCACGTGCACCGGCATAGGATTTCGCATTGGTATCAAACTTCGACTCTTGTCGCATGACCGCCAACACAACCGCGCGGTCTAACACAAATTCGCCGCCAACTGGGCGGAATTGGTCGGGAATGGGATATAGCGCGGCCAATGCGGCCGCAGAGGAGGATTGGGCGATGCGCTCGGCCACTGGGTTCAGGTCGAGGCTGCGGGCCACTGCAAGATAGCCCAGATCATCCTCAGCCCGCCCACGGCTCCAGCTATTGAAAAGTTCAGCCTCGGCATCGGATAGCCGACCAATTTCCTTCAACGCGATGGCACGGCGCACACCCGGATCGGTGCGCATCAAACGGGCTGCACGATCTTTTTCGTCTTGCGCTTGCGGGATTCTTAACGTCTCCCATCGGCCAAGCCGCGCGAGCGCTAACTGCCCGTAAAAGGTCAGCGGGCTAGAAGCGGCTTGTTCCAAAAAGGATTGCGTTTTGGCCTTGTCTCCCAGCTTTTCAGACGCGCGTGCGGCCCAAAAAGCGCCAGAGGAGCGTGCCCAATCATCGCTCGCATTCCAATTTGCAGCAGCAGTAAATAGGGTTTGCGCGGTGGCAAAATCACCCAAGCGATAAGCAGCAAGGCCGCCAATCCACCCTGCTTGGCCCGACTGTGGACCCGTTACAGCTTCGCGCGCCATGGCGAGGGCGGTTTCATCATCGCCCGCATAGAAGCGTGCCGCCAAAGCATCAATTTGTGCTCGGTCTGCGCGCGTTGCACCTTGGCCAATGGGCACAGGAATAAAGCTGGGCTCACGCACTGCACCCATCGAGCGGCGCGCAGGCACGACGTCGGGCCGCTTTAGACGGAAAGGAGTAGGTACCACGCCCATGATCCGCGCAGCCTGAATGGCATCTTCTTGGGCTTCTTGCGCGCGCTCATAAACCGCGCCTGCCCCTGCGACATCGCCCCAACGCTCCAACCAAGCTGCCATCGCTGGCAGATCGGGCGGGGTGGCGGTTGAGGTGAGGCGCGCCCGCTCAACATGGGGCTTTAATGTGCCGTCTGAAATCGTCGGCAAGATATCTTCAAGGATGGCCTTTTGATTGGTCGCAGCTGCCGCAAATGCCTTGCGATAATTTGCTTCATCAATTGAGGTCAGAACATCAGGGCCAGCATTTGTACCACGCAATGCGGGCGCAGGCGTGGCGTTTTGGGCCACCGCCGCCGTCGAAAAGCCAACAAGGGTAAGGCAGCCGATTGCCAGTATTGGCCCTAACAAAGAGCGCTTACTACCGCCAAACTGTGTCATGTCACATTGGGTCAAACCATCTGGGCCCTTCGCCGAAGTGCTTGATAAACCTTGGAAGTCCATAAGTTCATCAAACCCACTTGCCTGATTGCCCCGACCATTTTGGTCAGAGGTCCATGACGCCCAAGCCCGAGCTTTCGGGGCAGATTGAGCAGATTTAGGTGGCTTTTGCCCCGTTTCTGCCCTGCGTGGCAACGCCCAAAGCTGAGATTTTCTGTTCAAATCTTAATAAATCTTGCCAGGCAAGCGCTTTGTCGCGCGGTCTGTTCAACAGATAGGCAGGTGAAAACACGCATTGCGCATAAGCAGAAGACCCCATCGCTTTGTCACCAAGCCCGTAATCAAAAGATCGGTTACGTAGCTTCATGATGCCGTCTGATGTGCTCAGCAGGGTCTGGGCGGTCAAGCCGCCCACCATCAAAAAAGCCTTGGGGGCCGCTAGCTCAATATGGCGCACCAGAAAGGGGCGGCAAAGGGCTACTTCTTCAGCAGTCGGGTTCCTGTTGCCGGGCGGCCGCCACGGAATGAGGCAAGTTAGATAGCAGTCTTGCTGCCGGTCGAGCCCAATACTGGCTAACATTTTCGTGAATAATTCGCCCTCTGGCCCCTGAAACGGTTTGCCGATTTCATCATCTTCGCGACCGGCGGTTTCGCCAATAACCATGATACCAGCGTCAGCGCGGCCATCGGCGAAGACTGTGGTGCGTGCATTGGCCTTCAGCCCGCAGCCATCAAAGCTCTCCAAGGCTTTATAAAGGGCATCTAAACTCGTGCAGGATTGGGCCAGCCGTTGGGCTTCTGCCAGCGCATCGACGGGCTTTTTCGTGTTAGTGACGCGCGCCGGTGTGATTTTGGCTTCTGGCACCGTGGTTTCGACAGCATGCTGCTGCAAGACTTGTGTGCGCGCCCGCTGAGCGGGGCCTAGGTCATAAGGCTCCAGCCCCGCCAGTTCCCACCACTGTGCCAGCGTCTGGGCAGCGGTTTCAACGTTTAAGCTTGGCCGTACTTGCATGCGTTCAGCATTCCTATCGCAGACTTTACGGCGCTTTGGGCGCCTAACTGGTCTTGACCTTCGTCCTTTAAGACCTCGATAAGCATTCGTGAGGCTGATGACAAAGGCAAACTGAAATTTGTCCTCATGCGATAACAGTCTAACTGATCCATGCAGGGCCAAAGCGAAAAGGGGAGTGACGATGGCTTTTGACGCGATTGAGCGTGAATCGATGGAATATGACGTCCTGATCATTGGTGCTGGGCCCGCAGGCTTGGCCGCTGCGATCCGTTTGAAACAGCTCAATGCTGACTTAGCTGTCGCTGTGCTGGAAAAAGGCGGCGAGGTTGGTGCCCATATTCTCTCCGGCGTTGTTGTAGATCCGAAGGCGTTGGACGAATTGTTGCCTGAGTGGCGTGATGCGCCAGATCGGCCATTGACCACGCAAGTGGAAAAAGATGAGCTGAAGCTCTTGGGTCAAGCAGGCAGCCTGCCGTTGCCCAATTTCATCATGCCGCCTTTGATGAATAATCACGGGAATTTCATTGGCTCCTTGGGCAATGTGTGTCGCTGGTTGGGTGCAAAGGCAGAAGAATTGGGCGTGGAAATTTATCCAGGCTTTGCCGCTGCTGAAGTGGTCTATGATGAAGCCGGCACCGTCAAAGGTGTGCAAGTGGGCGATATGGGCATCACGCGCGAAGGCGAGATGGGTCCAGACTTCACCCCCGGCATAAACATCTTTGCAAAATATACCTTGATCGGGGAGGGAGTTCGCGGTTCTCTCGCCAAGCAGATCATCGCCAAATACAGCCTCGATGAAGGCAAAGAGCCGCAGAAATATGGCATTGGCCTGAAAGAAGTCTGGCAGGTCGCCCCTGAAAAACACAAGCCCGGTTTGGTACAGCACGCGTTCGGCTGGCCTTTGGACTGGAGCACGGGCGGTGGCTCCTTCCTATACCATTGGGGCGATAATTTGGTCTCGGTTGGCTATGTAGTTCACTTGAACTACAAGAACCCTTGGCTGAGCCCATTTGATGAGTTCCAGCGCTTTAAGCAACATCCCGATGTCCGCCCGACCTTTGAAGGCGGCAAGCGCCTTTCTTATGGCGCACGTGCGATCACCGAAGGCGGCCTGCAATCCGTCCCTAAATTGCCATTCCCCGGCGGGGCCTTAATTGGCTGCTCGGCGGGCTTTGTGAACGTGCCGCGGATTAAGGGCAGCCATAATGCCATGAAAACAGGCATGCTGGCTGCTGAGAGCGTTGCTGCAGCGATTGCGGCTGGCCGGTCCGGCGATGTACTTGAAGAGTATCAGGCCGCCTATGAAGCCAGCTGGGTCTATAAGGACTTGGAGCTGGTACGCAACGTGAAGCCACTTCTCAGCAAGTTTGGCACCCTCATTGGATTGCCCTTGGGCGGTATTGATATGTGGTGCACCACCGTGTTTGGCGGCTGGTCGCCATTTGGAACGCGGAGACATGGCAAGACGGACGCCGCAAGTCTACTGCCTGCCGATCGATGCCCGAAGATTGAGTATCCAAAGCCCGATGGCGTTGTCAGCTTCGACAAGCTGTCGTCGGTCTTTTTGTCCAATACCAATCATGAAGAAAATCAGCCAATCCACTTGAAAGTTGCAGACCTTGCTTTGCAAAAGTCGAGCGAATTGGATGTGTTTGCCGGGCCCTCAAACCGCTATTGCCCTGCAGGCGTTTATGAGTGGGTTGAGGATGGCGCTGGAAAGCGCTTCCAGATCAATGCGCAAAACTGCGTCCATTGCAAAACCTGCGACATCAAGGACCCGAACCAGAACATCACTTGGACCACCCCGCAAGGTGGAGAGGGGCCAATCTATCAAAATATGTAGGGTTGGGCTGAACAACGGCGCTGATTGCGATCACATTTCACAGGTTGACCTTGGTCTAGCCCTTGTTTGGTCGCCCAATCAGCGCCAGTTTAGTCTTTGACCAATCCTTGGTCGATCCATCTATCCACGCTACCAGCAGGATGTTGCCATGCGCCTCAGAGCAGTCCTTTTTGCGACCACCACCATCCTCATGGGTTCCTCGCTTATGGCACCGATGGCTTGGGCTTCGGCACCGCCTGTTACGGAGCGAACACCCGATGCAGACGCTTCCGGCGCAATTGAGCGTGAACGGGCCTATGCTGGGCTAAGTCTAGGCGATGCCATCCGCCAAGCCTTAATCGATGATGATTTGGATTTCGCTTTCAAATCAATCGCGGCACTTGGACGTGCCGGCGGGGATAATAGCACCAGCCTCTATTACAGCGGTGTGCGTGCCTTCAGCCAACAAAACTATCAAGACGTCACGGACACGCTACGCGATAGTGAGCAGGACGACATGCTGACCGCTGCACTCGTCACCTGGGCCTTTGTCGGGCAAGGCAAATTGGATCAGGGGATCAATGCCTGGGAAGTCTATGGTGGCGACGGCAGTCGTCCCTTCTTCAACGCTTATCGTGGCCTGCTGGCTGAGCAAAATGGCGAAATCAAAGCGGCATTGGGCTTTTATGCACAGGCCCAAAAGGCGGGCGAACTTCACTTTGTGCGAGATTTGAGCCGGCGCTATGTAACTTTATTGGCCCAAGCAGGTCGCAAGACTGAAGCTCTAAAGGTCCATGACGAGATTTTTGGTGAACCAAAGGGGCTGGACCCACTCGAAACCCAATTTCGCGAAACGATCGAGTCGGGAAAGCCAAAACCATTGGTCGCGATGACACCGCCGAACAGCGTGAGTTCGCTCATGAGCAATTATGCTTCGGCGATGGTGCTTGTCCGGATATATCAAGCCAATCAGCAGCAAAATGATCCCGACAGTCCGAAGGCTACCGAGCCAGAAGAAAAACCAGATGCGGATGCTCTGTTTGTCGGCGATGCTTTAGTGCTGCGAACCGCTTTGAAGATTGATCCAACCAATCAATCCGCGCGATTCAGTTTGTCAGAGGCTTTGGGCGAGATTGACGAGGATAAGGCTGCTTTTGCGACCTTGAATCCAATTATCGCTGGGGATCGCGTGAATGAAGCGCGCCGTGAAATGGCTGTGCTGCACCTCAGCCTTGAAGAGGCCTCCAATGCTGGGGCGCTCTTAGAGCAAATCCCGGAAAACCTTCGCGACCGGCGTTGGTGGGACTTGCACGCAGCAGTTCGAAGTGCCCGCGGTGACTTTAAAGGCGCATTTGAGAGTGCTTCAAAAAGTGCTGTTGTCGCGCGCGGGACTGGCGAGTGGGATGAGGATTTGGCCCGTTTGAGTCTCATGCAGGCGCATTATGACTTGGGCCAAAAGAGCCAAGCGATTGAGATCGCCCGTGCGCTGATAAAGAAGTTGAAGCCAGAAAATCCCGTTCGCGGGTCGGCTGGTCTTTTCCTGGCTGCTGAACCCTCCACCCATGTTGAAGGACTGCCCGCGGCGCGTGAAAGTTTGAAGATGCTGGGTGCGGATGGTCGCACAAAACTGTCCTTAGGCGGCGTGCTCGCGCAATTCCCCGGAACGCGGGCAGAGGGCGTCCAACTCTTGCGCGATGCGCTGGAAGAGATGCCACGCTCCCCCATGTTCATGAATTCGCTGGGCTATACGCTGGTTGAATATGACATTGACGTCGACGAAGGCTTTCAATTGCTGCAGAAAGCCTATGATTTGCGACCCTATTCCGGTGCAATTACAGACTCACTGGGGCGCGCACATTATAAGCTGGGCCAATTGGATGAGGCTCAGCGCCTGATCGAAAAAGCCGTCGAGATGCGCAAGGACGCGCCAGACCCCGAGATTTATGATAATCTCGGCGACGTTTATTGGCATCAAGGCAAGCCAAGCGACGCGCGCCGTATGTGGCAAATGGCCAAGGATTTTGGCGGGCATTATTTCAAGCAAGCTGAGTTGGACGAAAAGCTCAAAAATGGTCTGAAGGGGCCGGCTCCCGTGCTTCGAACTGCTCCAGTTTATGTGGAACCTGGCAGTGTTTAGAACAGAACTAATGCCGTCGGTGCGCGCGTGTGTTATCGCACTACTTCCGCTTTGCCTCACTGCCCCGCAGGCCTTAGCGCAAAGTGCTGTGCCAGTTGGTTCGACAGCCGTAAAATCGGGTGTACCTGTCACGCTACAACGCTCAGACGCGGACATCTTTGCGGCAACCCTAGCTGGGCGTTATGCACAAGGCGTTGATAATCCTAAACTTGCCGCGCAGGCTTGGTCCCGGGCTTTTTTCCGGCGCACAACCGATGCTGAACTCTACGACCGCGCAACTGCCGCCAATCTAGAAATTGGCAATTTGGGAATGGTCGTGCGCATGGCCAAATTAGTACCCCCTAACCAGCGCCCGCCAAGGGCAGTTTTGGCTTTGGCGGTCGAAGCTTTAGGCCAAGGGCGCTATCAAGATGTCGCTCGGATGCTGGACGGACAAAAGTTTAGTCCGAGCCTTACGCAATTTGCCAACCACCTGCGTGCCTATGCGCTGTTAGGGCAAGGACAAGGACAAAAAGCGATCGATCTGGCAAGTCAGGTCACCGGCATCTCTGAAATGGACGATGCGGCCTTGATGTCGCGAGCGCTGATATTGGTGCGTGCCAAACGTCCGCAAGAGGCTGTTGCCCTGTTTGAGAAAGCACGGGCGCTTCAACAAGACTCACCGGCGGGATTGCGGTTCTATGGCCAGCTGCTGTTATCGCTCGGCCAATCTGACAAAGCAGAGGCCCTTCTCAAGCCACTTGCAGAACGCGGATCGGTGAAATCCGCAGCTTTCGTCGAGGCACTGGCGCAAGTTCGTGCGGGCGATAAGGGCA